>JAZRHJ010000258.1:0-1015 GCA_045644695.1 Alphaproteobacteria bacterium
GGAGTAGCAAATGCTTGCTCCTCCTTTTTGATGGCGTTATTTTGATAATTCTTTGATTGCATCTTTATAAATATAAAGGCATTTTTCTAGGTGAGAAATTTTAAATTTCTCGTTAGGGATATGGCAAACTGCGCCACCTTCAAAAACGGGGCCAAAAGCAACGCCTAATTTAAGCGCGCGGGCATAAGTTCCACCGCCCGTCGTTTGCGAAACGGCAACTTCGCCGGTGTGTTTTTCATAAACGGAGTTTAAAGTTTTACAAAGCACACCGTTTTTATCGGCATATAACGGTTTTTTGTGCTCGATAATTTGATACTTACCTATCACCTTTAAAATTTTATCAACCTCTTCTTGACTATACTTCGAAAATTCATTTTGCGCTTTCTTAACGCTATCTATAGCATCTTTTAACTTTTCAACACTATCAATTATCTCATGATTAGTACCAAAATTTATCCCTCCTGATTTGTATTTCTATTTAATATCTTTTCTGAAATACCTTTCACGTAAACAAGTTCTTCTATGCTGAAAAAACCTCCGTTATCTCTTCTGTAATCAATTATCGCCTGAGATTTAACTTCACCAACACCATAAAGAGCGCAAAGTTCATCAATCCCTGCTGAATTTATATCAATCTTTCCTTCTTCCGGAATAAGTGAAGAATAACTTACAGAAAAATCTTCAGCAAGAATCTCTGATACATTATCAAACCGAGGTGAATCGAACCAGCAAACAATCAAAACAACCAGCGTAATAATCACACCGGATACAACAATTAAAATTTCAGGACTGTTCTTTTTGTTCAATTCAATCACCTCTTTTATGATTGATTATACCATAAACCAATTCTCAAATCAATCAGAAACTCATAATAAAAACACCGCAGCAGTATATTAACCACCGCGGTGTTTATTTATTAATGAGATTTTTTCTTATCAGGAATAACAAAAATAAAAATAAGCGAACTTACCAAAAGAATCATAGGATAGAAAAGATATCTGATTGTTTCAAACGC
>JAZRHJ010000259.1:0-3608 GCA_045644695.1 Alphaproteobacteria bacterium
ACCGGTAATAACACTTTTTTCTTTCTTTAATAGCCCGCTTTCAGCAATATAATTATTAATTGTTCTGGTTAAAGCGCCTCTAAAACCGGCCAAGTGCGTACCACCGTCTTTTTGTGGAATATTGTTGGTAAAGCAAAGCATGCTTTCATTGTAGGCATTGGTCCATTGCATGGCGATATCAACCTGAATATCATTTTCTTCACCAGTGAAGGCAATAATATTTTCATGCAAAGGTGCTTTTGCTTTATTTAAGTGAGTAACAAATGCCGACAAACCGCCTTCATAGTGGAACACTTCTTCTTTGGGTTCTGCACCACGGTTATCAATAAGCTTTAAATATACCCCCGAATTTAAAAATGCTTTTTCTCTTATGGCACGTTCTAATGTTTCAAAACTAAATTCGGTTTGCGAAAATGTTTGAGGAGATGGTAAAAAAGAAACCTCGGTACCATGTTTACCTACTGCCTCTCCCACAACTTCAATGTGCTTAACCACATTACCATCAGCAAATTCGGCAACATGTTCTTTATTATCACGCCAAATGCGAAGTTTTAACCACGTAGACAAAGCATTAACAACAGAAACACCAACACCATGCAAACCGCCAGAAACTTTATATGAATTGTTATCAAACTTGCCGCCGGAGTGAAGTTCGGTCATAATAACTTCGGCAGCTGAAACACCTTCCTCTTTGTGAAGGTCAACTGGCATACCACGACCATTATCTCTAATGGTAGCAGACCCATCCGGATTTAATACAACTTCCGTTCTATCACAATAGCCGGCTAACGCTTCATCAATAGCATTATCCAAAACTTCATAAATCATATGGTGTAAACCTGAGCCGTCATCTGTGTCACCGATATACATTCCGGGACGTTTACGCACAGCATCTAAACCCTTCAATACCTTAATAGAATCAGCGTTATATTCTTGTTCGCTTTTTAAAAATTCCTCATTGGTTAATTCTGTCATTTAAACCCCTGTTCTTATAATTTACATCTTGCAAAAAGATACTACAAAGTGTAAAAATAACCAAGAATTAAATTCAAGATATCAACGATTTTAAGCGAAAAAACACTTTAAAAAACATTTTTCCCAAATGCAAAAAAGCCTCTTGCCATAAAATTAAAAATATGTTATAAGCGATGCGAACATACTTTATGAGGGATATTGATTTGTTATGATTATCAACAGTAATGATAGTTCGCAAAGAAGTATTTTAACAAATAAGTGTTACTATATGACCACTGCACAAATCATGCATGATTTTGAGCAAAAAGGATATGCTAACTCTGCCGATGAAACCGCTAAAGTAATTGCGGCTTACCATGATGTCGCTCAAAAAAAATCTCGCAAATCATACAGCAAAGACTATCACGAAGCCTTTTCAAAAATTGATGAGGCCATAAAGAGCATGGCCAACAAAGTGTTTTATACTTTTGATAAAAAAAGTTTTGATTTTGCTTATCAATCATTTAAAGATTTTGACTATATCAGCGCTATAATCGGGCGTCAGAGAATGAAAAAAAATACTAAGTTATAATCTGCAAACAAAAAACCCTTTGCAATTTAGCAAAGGGTCTTTTGTTTAGTTAATAAATAGAATTATTTATTAAGTTGAGCAGCAACTTCAGCGGCAAAATCTTCTTCTTTTTTCTGTAAGCCTTCACCTAACTTGAAGCATACATAGTCTTTCAAGACAACTTCTGCGCCAAGTTCTTTAGCAGCATCTGCAACAACTTGTTTAACTTTTTTATCAGGATCCATAATATAAGCTTGTTCTTCTAAAACAACTTCTTCATAATATTTACGGATTCTACCTTCAACCATTTTTTCAATAATATTTTCAGGCTTGCCTGATGCTTTTGCTTGTTCGGCAAAAATTGCTCTTTCACGTTCAACTGCAGCACCATCAACGCTTGAAATATTTAAAAACAACGGATTCGATGCAGCAATATGCATAGCAATATGCTTACCAAGTTCAGCAAGTTTTGCTTTATCAGCGGTTGATTCTAAAGCAACCAAAACACCTATACGACCCAAATTAGGACGAAGTGCGCTGTGCATATAAGAAGCAACAACACCATTATTTACATTCAAAACTTTTGCACGACGTAAATTCATATTTTCGCCGATTTTTGCAATCATATCCGTTAAGCGTTCCTCAAACGATTTATTGCATTTTGGACAAGCAAACGTTTTCATATCGCAAACTTGCCCATCGGTTGCAAGAGCAACCTTAGCGGCATCTTCAACATATTCTTGGAAAATATCGTTTTTAGCAACGAAGTCTGTTTCAGAGTTAACTTCCACAACTGCACCCTTATTGCCTTCAACAGCAACAGATACCAAACCTTCAGCAGCAATACGGCTTGCTTTTTTAGCGGCAGACGCTAAACCTTTTTTTCTGAGCCAATCAACTGCTTGTTCCATATCTCCGTTTGTTTCCATCAAAGCCTTTTTGCAATCAAGCATACCGGCACTGGTGGTTTCTCTTAATTCTTTAACCATAGCGGCTGTAATTTCTGCCATTGTTTTTTCCTTTTTGGTAATGATTAGATTTTTCAAACTTTGGCGGTAGCAAAAACCACCGCCAACTTTATCAAAACTTAAAAATTAAGCTTCAACTGTTTCTTCTTTAGCTTTTTTAGGAGTGCGCTTTTTAGCAGGTTTTGCTTGCTCAACTGCTTCTTCAACTTTAACGCCTTGAGCAGCAATTTCTGCTTGCATACCATCTAAAATTGCACCTGATACCAATTCGCAATAAAGAGAAATTGCTCTGATAGCATCATCGTTACCCGGAATCGGATAATCAACTTCATTAGGGTTAGCGTTGGTATCAACAATACCTACAACCGGAATACCTAATTTTTTTGCTTCTTTAATTGCTAATGCTTCTTTTGGTGTATCAATAACAAACAACATATCAGGTTGACCACCCATATTCATGATACCGTTTAAGGATAATGCCAATTTTTCTTGTTCTTTTTTCAAATTCAAGAGTTCTTTTTTGGTATATCCTTCAGTTTCATTTTTTTCAAACATGTTGTTCAATTTAACCAAACGATTAATTGATTTGTAAACTGTTTTCCAGTTAGTCATCATACCGCCTAACCAACGATAGTTTACATAATATTGGCCACATCTTTCGGCATGTTCTTTAACAATTTCTTGTGCTTGTTTTTTTGTAGCAACAAACAAAACCTTACCGCCGTTGGCAGCAACTTCACGAACAGCATTTAATGCGTTGTAAAGCATAGGATATGTTTTTTGCAAGTTGATAATGTGGACATTATCTTTTTTACCATAGATGTATGGAGCCATTTGCGGATTCCAACGACGAGCGTGGTGTCCAAAGTGTGCGCCAGCTTCTACAAGTTGACGCAATGTAAATGTAGGAATAGTCATATTTTTATAATCCTTCTTTTCCGGTTAAACCTCCGCAAGACTTTCGGCTTTTGTAAAAGCACCGGAGCGAATTACCCGTAAGGCATTCCGCAATCTTGCGTGTGAAATTAAACGTCGGCACCATTGCCGACATTTGTCTTTTTACACATTTTTTATCTATTTGCAAGCATTTTTTCAATTTTTCTTGTTTTTTTCAA
>JAZRHJ010000260.1:0-5306 GCA_045644695.1 Alphaproteobacteria bacterium
TGGACGAAGGTCTTTCAAGAGCCGTATTAAAAATTTTTGTATCCATGTATAAAGATGGTTTGATTTACAAAGCCAAAAAATTGGTTAATTGGGATTCTAAATTGGCAACTGCAATTTCTGATTTAGAGGTTGTACAAAAAGAAACTGTCGGAAAAATGTATTATTACAAATATCCGATTGAAGGGGAAGAAGGCGAGTTTATCCATATTGCGACGACAAGACCGGAAACAATGTTTGGAGATACGGCAGTTGCGGTTTCAAAAGATAATGAAAAATTAAAACACCTTATCGGTAAGAATTGTATTTTGCCGATTGTTAATCGTATAATTCCGATAGTTGCCGATGACCACGCCGATCCGGAAAAAGGAACTGGCGCGGTAAAAATTACCCCCGCTCATGACTTTAATGACTTTGAAGTCGGTAAGCGTCATAATTTGCCGTTGATTAATATTTTGAATCAAGATGCAACATTAAATGAAAATACTCCGTTTGAGGGTATGTCTACACTTAAAGCCAGAGAAAAAACCATTGAAAAACTTGAAGAACTCGGTTTAATGGAAAAAATTGAAGATCATCCGATGGTCATTCCTTACGGAGACAGAACAGGTGTTATAATTGAACCTTTAATGACTGACCAATGGTTTGTTGACACTCCAAAACTTGCCGTTGAGGCATTAAAAGTTGTAGAAGACGGACAAATGCAGTTTGTTCCCAAAAATTATGAAAAAATATATTTTGAGTGGATGAGAAATATGCAACCTTGGTGTATCTCACGCCAATTATGGTGGGGACATCAAATGCCGATATGGTATGGACCGGACGGAAAAATTTTCTGTGAAGAAAACGAAGACAAAGCACAAATTGAAGCAAATAAGCATTATGGTCAAGAGGTTGAACTGACACGAGAAACCGACGTTTTGGATACTTGGTTTTCATCAGGTTTATGGGCTTTTTCAACATTAGGTTGGCCGGATAAAAGCGAATATTTAGATACATTTTACCCGACATCTGTGTTAGTTACCGGTTTTGATATTATACCGTTTTGGGTTGCTCGTATGATGATGATGAGTATGTACCTGATGAAGCGCGTTCCTTTTAAGAAGTGTTACATTCACGGCCTTGTTCGTGACGAGCACGGAAACAAAATGAGTAAATCAAAGGGAAATACAGTTGATCCCATGGATACAATAGAAACCTATGGTGCCGATGCTTTACGCTTTTTTATGGCAGCGATGGAAACTCAAGGACGAGATATCAATTTATCAGATTCACGAATTGCCGGTTATAGAAATTTTGCTACAAAATTGTGGAATGCCGCACGTTTTTGCGAAATGAACGAATGTGCATATACAAAAGATTTTAATCCGCATAATGTTAAGCTTGCGGTTAACAAGTGGGTGATTGCAAAAGCAGATGAAGCAACTTCAGATGTAACTAAAAACTTAAACGATTATCGTTTTTCAGATGCTGCCAATACGGTATATCAATTTGTTTGGGGAACTTTTTGCGATTGGTACATTGAACTTTCAAAATCGATATTCTACGGAGAAAATAAAGAAGAAATTGCCGAAACCAGAGCAACTGCTGCTTATGTTTTAGATAGAATTTTAATCATTTTGCATCCGTTTATGCCATTTATTACAACTAAACTATGGAGTAATACGCCAAATAGAGAAGTTAAATTAATTAAGGCAAAATGGCCAAAAGTAGAATCTGTTGAAGATAATGCAAAAGAAATTGATTGGGCTATTGATTTAATTACCAATATACGTTCTTTAAGAGCAGGTATGAATTTGCCTGTAGGTGCAAAACTTAATGTATATTTAAAAGATATGTCCGAACAAAGTGTTTTATATTTACCACAAATGGAAAAAATTGTTTGTTCGTTGGCTCGTTTAGAAAAAATAGAATTGTTTGCGAGAAATCAAGAAATAAGTCAAGATATGGTTCAAAGCGTATTTAGAGAGGGCGTAATTTTAATTCCGTTAAAAGGAGTGGTGGATTTTGCTGCCGAAAGAGAACGCCTTAACAAAGAACTTGACACATTAAATCGAAATTTGGAGGGGTATGCTCGCAAACTATCTAACGCAAGTTTTGTAGAACGTGCGCCGGCAAATGTTGTTGCCGAAGAAAAAAGACGTCAAGCAGAAGCGTTGGAAAATAAAGCAAAAGTTGAAGAAGCACTTAACCGGATTAAAGATTTATAATTATCTTAAAGGAGAAAATATGAAAAAAATATTGTTGTCGTTGGTTTTTGTATCATTTTTATCTGCATGTGCAACAGATCCTTATACAGGTGAAAGAAAGGTTTCTAAAACTGCTTGGGGAACAGGTATAGGAACTGCTTTAGGGGCAGGGGTCGGTGCAATTATCGGTGGTGAAAAAGGTGCATTAATCGGTGCCGGAATAGGCGCGGGCGTAGGTGCAGCAAGTGGAGGATATATGGATATTCAGGCATCTAAGTTGCGTCAAGAACTACAAGGAACGGGTGTGCAAGTTGCCAGAGATGGTAGTAATATCAGGCTCATTATGCCAAATGCTATTACGTTTAACACTAATGAGGCTATCTTAAAATTTACGGCAAATCCTGTTTTAGATTCAGTTGCTAAAGTAGCCAAAGAGTATGATAAAACAACATTGCAAGTTATCGGCTATACGGATAGTACGGGAAATGATGCAATTAATGTTCCGTTATCACAAAAAAGAGCGGCTGCGGTTAACGAATATTTAGTATTAAGGGGAATTAATCCTGTACGTATTAAATCTATGGGGTTAGGTTCTCAAAATCCGATAGCAGACAACACAACAGTTAAAGGAAGAGAACAAAATCGTCGAGTTGAAATATATTTAATGAATCAGGCAAACTAAAAAAAAAGGTTGCAAAATAATTAATGGTGTTAATCGTAAGATAATTGATTAACACCATATTTTTTATCAGTTAAGTGCAATTATAATTGAAGAATTACCCTTTTTGTTTTTTACGTTCTTTCAGTTGGCTGATATTTTGCATTTGTTCTTTTTGCAATTTTTTTGCACTTGCATATTCTGTATGAGTTTGTTCTTTTTGAGGTCTTAACTTTCTTAACACTCTTTCTTTAACGGCTTTTACCATTTGACGCGCTTTTTCAGCTGCTTTTTTAGCCAAACTTAAAGTGGTTTGATGTTCTCTGTATGCACCTCGTTTTTTTTCTATACTTTCTCTGATGTTTTCTTTTGTACGAGGTTTAGAAAAATCTGTAGAGAATTCGTTACTTTGATGTTTTTTATTTTCTTGCGAACTTTCATTAATTTGTAGACGCATTTGATAAATAACTTCTTCACGCATATCACTTGGTAATAATTCTAAAAATTCTTGAACCGCCTTGATTTTTTTACTTGTATTAGAATGTTCTTTTTTAGTATTATTTACTTTATCATTTAATTCTAACCTACTTTTATTAGATTTCGAAACTTTTTTTTCCCAACTGATATGTGCTTTTTTTCTGGCTTTTTTTATACTTTTTACCTTTAAAAAAGTCCTATCAAATTTTGCTTTTTGCTTAGTTATAATCTGTTCTTGAACTAATGGTTGCTCGTTTCCTTTAGTTGCCCTTTCGTCACTTGCCAACTGTAGTTGTTTAGCGGCTTTTTCATTGCTTATAGAACTAAGATTAAAGCCACCTTTATCATCGTTTTTATTTCCGGTTTCTGTAGTATAGCTATCTGTACTTATCCCAACCATAATTTACCTGCTAATATTGTTGTTTTGTTGACGATGATACTGTGCTTGTGCAGAATTTGTCGGTAAAACAGGCGGTGTATTTTCTTTTTGCGAAGAATTTGTTGGCAAAACAGGTGCCATATTTTCTTTTGTTGATATTCGTTCTCTAACCTCATTCATACGTTGTGCTACCTCTACCACATCGTGTGATTGCACAACCTCATTAAACAATGCTCTGTTTTCCTTACTCCATTTTTCATATCGTGAATTTGGTGCTTGCAATAAGGCTTCGAGTTCTTTTTCTTTACCGCTTTCTTTAACTTTACCCATCAATTCAAACATTTGAGGCAGTGCGCTATCTTTATCAATTTTACCGCGGTCGAGTTCCTTAGCAATATGAACGAGCATTTTTTCTGGTTCATTTTGTCTCCAATTATTAATAATGCTTCTTCTGTCATCGAGGCGACGAGAAATACTTGATACGGTTTCCGGAGAATAAGAAGCACAAACTCCATCAAATAAAATTCTAGTGTCTTCTTTCCATTTTCCGTATCTTGACGTTGGCGACTGAATTAACTCTTCTAATTTTTGTTCACCTCCCTGTTCCTTAATTTTAGCCATCAACTCAAACATTTGTGGAAGTGCTGTGTCTTTATCGATTTTACCACGGTCGAGTTCCTTGGCAATATGAAGGAGCATTTTTTCGGGCTGATTTACAATATGGTCTTTTTTAATTGCATCACGAGATGCTTCACGCGACCTTCTGTATGCTGCCTTAAACGATTCGTAAAGCAATGAATTATCCTTATATACTTTCATTAATTCTATCAATTTATCACGAGCAATAGATGCTGAGACTAATTCCATAGCAGTATCATAAGAATATCCTTTTCCCATAACAGGTTTGGCTGCCACATTCATCTTCATAATGTCATTATGGTCAAAATGCATAAAATCGGCGACTTCTTTGGGCAGGTAGTTATTAACACAAGGAGGAAGATATCTGTTATTTTCAACGTTACGACAATCGTTTATAGTTAAATTATTATCAAATCTGGCTGCATTTAATATGTCATCGGGAACGCGTCCGAAATATTCATTTCTGATACGTTCAGGAACCTTTAACCAAAGTTCAAAGTTGCTCTGATGTTTGTTTAGTATGGCCGTAAACAAACTCTCATCGACTTTATCAGCAGACAATTTTGCAACATCATTCGGATAATACGCTTTCAAAAACAATAAAAAATCAGTTCCTATATCAGCCATTGTCTTCTTCCTTTTTTATTATATTTTTATAACACTTTAATTTAATCTTTTCCTATCATTACGCCCAAATCATTCTTTATTTTATTATCTAGCTTGGTTTTTTACCTTGCCACTTGAAATTATCAATTTTAAATCTGCTGTAGTTCGCTCAGGATTTAGAGGTACAGGTGTAATTTGTTGTGGATGTTTACGCTCACGCAACGCATCTAATCTCATACGAACATGACTTAATGCAGAGTAAACATTTTCCTCACTATTTTTGCCTTCGTTACTAGGTTCTTGAGGTGTAGGAGTTTCTTCACCATGACTTTCACCTTCGTTACTAGGTTCTTGAGGTGTA
>JAZRHJ010000261.1:0-1177 GCA_045644695.1 Alphaproteobacteria bacterium
GTATCCTTAATGTGATGATAATTTATCTAGGCCCTGTTAGTCAACATATAACATAAATTAACCCCGACTAACTTATGTTAATCGGGGTCAACTGTTTCGGATACAAACCAGAAAGAGCAAGTCACTTTACTTTACCGGCCAGAATCAATTTAACATAATTTTGAACCTTTGTATATATGTCACCATAACCCAAACTGTTCACACGCTTTTTCATAACATGACCTTGCCCATAAAACCCACTGATGCACCTATGTGCAATATTTATTAAATGTTGATCTTTCTTTTTACGTGCCATTTGTTTATACCTCTTCAATTTTTACATTAACTTTGATATCTTTAGGTGCTCTTATAGTAACATCAACTGTTTTTGCCGGTTCAGGTGTGGGTTCTGCATCATATTTGGGCCTGCCAAAACCCTCCATGTCTGATACTTTCCGGGTAATTGAATCAACCTTATCATTATGGTTGCCCTCATTAGTTATGAAAGAACCATCACCATTTACCTTGATCACAAAACCTGTATGGCCGAATCCTTTAGTGAAAAATACATCACCCTCTTGCGGTGTTGTAAAAAACCTCTTTTTGTTCTTATAATATCCGGCATTATAAGAAACACCACAACCGCAATTATCAACACTAGGTTGGAACTGTGCAGCTAATGCACTTGATTTATCAGAGGCAGTGACAAAACAGTAACTCGTATATGTTGCACACCAGGGAACATTTTGTTTAGGTGTATTAAAATACTTTATTTTGTCCAATGCCTGTGCGTATTTTGTCCAATTGTTGTTACCCTCTATATATCCTAATTCAAGGGTTGCAACCTCTTTGACCCTAGACCATAACACGCCCATAACATTACCCCCTCAGATCATCAATACGGTCACAAAGCTTGTTTAATGCCTCGGTGCATGCCTTGATAGCTTCTCGGTTTTCGGTGTTGCTCTTGTCATACATTTCAAACATTCGATCAGTGTTTTTCTGTTGATTGTCGAGCATGTATTTACACCCGAAAAACAAAGCAACTGCAGAAATTATAGGAAAACCTAACGTGCTAATTAACTGTGCCCATTCTGACATAAAAATACCACCTTTCTTTTATTTAACCTGCAACGGTTAGAACATAATGAAAACCACTGAACCCATTAGGGAACTTCACTATCTGATAATGCGGGTT
>JAZRHJ010000262.1:0-7137 GCA_045644695.1 Alphaproteobacteria bacterium
TTTATTTCTTCTATTAAGTTACGTATAGATAACGGATTGTGGGGATCAAGCGGATAAAAATCTACCAATAAACGAATTATGGGCATAAACCATTTTCCCGTCCATGCAGATGTAATAGCAAAAGTTATGCGCTCGGGCATAAATGCAGCCAGTAAAATACCGTCTAACAAAGATGTATGATTAGCAATGATTAAAACTTTTGAACCGGCTTTTTTAAAATTGCCGTATCCGTTAACTTGAGTTCGGAACATAAAACGCATTATAGTTTGCAAAATTGAACGGGTGAAAGTATCGGGCAATAGTGAGCATATATATACGGCTACTATAAGAGAAATTATTCCCATAATCATAAATAATTGAGGCAATGTAACACCTATTTTAAACAAGATAATGGCAAAAATAGCCGAACCCGTCATACCAAGTGAATTTATTATATTATTGCCGGCAATTACCGAAGCAGTATATGCTTTAGGTGCTCTGTTTTGCATAAAAGCATTTAGAGGAATTATATATAAGCCGCCAAAAAATGCCAATAAAAATAAACTTAATGAAAAGCCGATTGCACTTTCAGATACCAAAAATTGTGAAAATGTCATAATGTTTGTCGGGGTAGGATAATTGTTGCTTAAAAGCCAAAGCCAAAATAAGCAAAAAGCCATGCCTGTTGCGCTTAAAGGTACATATATCATATTAATTTCGCCTCTTAATAAGCGATTACATACATAAGAGCCAACAGCAACACCAACCGAAAATAAAATTAAGAAAAAGGTTATTGTTCCTTTGTCGGCATTAATAATTTTTCCGCATAAAGGATATATTTGTACGGCTACCAATGCTCCGATGGTCCAAAACCAACTAGCTCCTAATATACTTTGTAATATGTATTTGTGTTTTTTTAAAAATTTAACATTTTGGTATATTGATTTGAAAATGTTTTTATTTATCTTATGTTCAGGTCTTGGCGCAGGTGCAGGTAAAATTTTACTTGAGGCCAAATAGCCTATTACGGCAAAAGTAATAAGAATAAATATACTAAAATCAATAGGTAGTAATGTGCCGGCAATTAAACCTGTTAAAATTGCAATATATGTGGTGGCTTCAATATAGGCATTGCCTTCGATAAGTTCATCTTGATGAAGTTGTTGCGGTAAAAGAGCATATTTTATTGGACCGAAAAAGGCTGATTGTGCTCCCATTAAAGCCATTAAGATTATTAAAAGCATTAAATTGGAATTATAATATGCAATTGCAACTCCGGACATTAAAATAATTTCAACTATTTTGAGTATTTTAGCAATTTTATCTCTTGGAAATTTGTCGGCAAATTCACCAGCCCAAGCCGAAAATAAGAAAAACGGCAAAATAAAAAGACCGGCAATCATATTTGATAAAACATCAGATTGTTCGGCCATTCTTAACGTTACCATTGTAAGTAAAGCATTTTTGAATAAATTATCATTCAACGCTCCCAAAAATTGCGTAATCAATAACGGAAGGAAGCGTCTAGTCTTAATAATACCGCTCATTATTTATCCTTATATTAAAATTTTTAACCGATTATTTTACAAACATACCGGAGGCAACCGAAGGTAACGATCTTGAGCCCATATGCGTTTTACCGGAACTTTTTTTAGATTTTTTAGTCACTTTTTTGGTATTTGTGCTTTTGTTATTATGAGCATGAGTATTTTTTTTGTTGCTTTTTTTATTTAAACGTTGCTCCAATAATTGCTTTTCAAGAAGTTGAGCAGGAGATAATTCATTTTTTGTTTGTGAATAATATGCGGGTTGCGCATTTTTATTATTGCTTTTTTCAGTGTCAACATAATATGAAGGTTGTTCATATGTTTCTTGCTCTTCGGTATAATACGAAGGTTGTTCATATACTTCTTGATCTTCAGTATAATATGAAGGTTGTTCTGACATTGAATTGTTGCTGAAGAACAAAGCAATAGAAAAAATACTTAAAAATAGTTTCATGTTATATCTCCTAAATGTTAGTTTTAGTATAACATAAAAAATGTCCATTGCAAATAAAATATTAATTAGTGTCCGAAATTTGTAAAAACTCTTCTTCGTTAAGTATTTTTATGCCTAATTCAATGGCTTTTTTTGCTTTTGACCCGGCATCTTTTCCCACAATTACATAGTCGGTGTTTTTTGAAACCGAACCTGCGACTTTTGCACCTAATTTTACACCTAATGCCTTTGCTTCTGCTCTGGTTAAATGTTCTAAAGTGCCTGTAAAAACAATGGTTTTTTCATTAAAAACAGAATTTATGATTGTTTTTTGTTCATAATTTTTCACCGTTATGCAATTTAACAGTTTTTGTATTATCAAAATATTGTGTTCTTCGTTAAAAAATTCGACGATATCTTTTGCCATGGCGTTGCCGATACCGTCGATACTCAATAGCTTTTCGGTATCTTTATTTTTCATTGAATTTTGAAAATTATCAAAAGAAATGTAGTTTTTAGCAATTAATAATGCGGTTGCATTGCCAACTTGACGAATACCTAAAGCATAAATAAATTTTTGTAAGTCAATTTTTTTTCTGTCGCGAATAGCCTTAAATAAATTATCTACAGATTTTTGCCCCCAGCCTTCTCTTTTTTCCAAATGCAATCCTTCGTGTTGAAAAAATAAATCATCACCGCCGTTTCTTTCTTCTAATGTAAAAATATCTGCAGGATTTGTTAAAATTTTTTCTTTATAAAAATCTTCAATAATTTTTGCGCCCAAACCTTCAATGTTAAAAGCATCACGAGATACAAAATGTTTAATTCGTTCTATTGCCTGTGCCGGACAACTTAATCCGCCGGTACATCTTCTTACTGCTTCATCTTCTTCTTTTATAGCATGAGAACCGCATTCAGGGCAAATTTTAGGAAACTCAAATATCGCTGAATTTGCTTGCCTCTTTTCTTTAATAACTCCTAGAATCTGTGGAATTACATCGCCAGCGCGCTGAATTTGAACATAATCGCCTATACGAATATCTTTTCTGCTAATTTCATCTTCGTTATGAAGTGTCGCATGTGAAACCATAACACCACCAACGTTAACCGGCTCTAAATCGGCAACGGGGGTTAATGCGCCCGTACGACCAACTTGTATTCGTATATTATTAATTCGGGTAATAGCTTTTTCTGCCGGAAATTTGTGGGCAATAGCAAAACGAGGTGTTCTGGTTAGAAAGCCCAACCTTTGTTGGAGGTCTAATGAATTTACTTTATAAACTATGCCGTCAATATCATATGGTAAATCGGCTCTTGTTTGTAACAGTGTTTCATAACTGTCAATTACGTCTTTTAAATTGTGGCATATTTTATTGTACGGATTTACCGGAAAACCCCAACTTTTTACTTTTTGTAAAAATTCTGACTGTGATTGCCAATTTTGTTTTGAAACCTCGCCCCATGTATAAACCAATAAACTCAAATTACGTGCTTTGGTGATGTTTGCATCAAGTTGTCTTAATGAGCCGGCCGCTGCATTTCTGGGATTTGCAAATGTTTTTTTGTTTTGATATGACTGCTTTTCGTTTAATGCAAAAAAATCGGCTTTAGACATATATACTTCGCCTCTTACCTCCATAATTGAAGGAAAATCAGGCGCATTAATAAAGTGTGGTAATCCTTTTATGGTTTTAAGATTTTGTGTGATGTCTTCACCGATTTTTCCGTCGCCCCGTGTTGCACCTTTAACCAAAATACCGTTTTCATATCTTGCAGAAAATGAAAGACCGTCCATTTTTGGCTCTGCCGTCATTTCAATATCAGTATCGGTATTTAAAAAACGTTGAATACTTTTCACAAAATCTATTAATTCGTCTTCAGAGAAAATATCGCCTAGAGAAAGCATGGGAATATTGTGTTCTACTTTTGCAAAATCGCTTTTTATTGGGGCTCCTATTTTTTTTGACGGACTATCATTTCTAACAAGATGTGGAAACTTTTTTTCCAACAGTTCATTTTTTAATTTTAATTCATCATATTCAGCATCGGTTAGATACGGATCATCATTTTGATAATATGCAATATCGGCTTTAGCCATTTCATGAGCGATAAATTCAAGTTCTTTTGCGGCTTGTTCTTCGGTTATTGTGTTGATGTAATTTTGCATATTATCCTCCGTTTTTTAATATAAAGTATTTACTCATATTTTCAAACCTAAAAACATACTTGTTGACATAGTTTGACAGATTTAAATTTTTGTTTTATATTATATCTATATTCAAAGGAGATTTTTACATGAAAAAAAATTTTTATTGTTTGATTTGTTTTTTATTTCTTTGCGGATTTACCCCTCTTTCTTCATTAAGAGGCACTTTGTTTGTTAGTTCAAAAAGTGCTGACTGGGAAGTTTCAAATTCGGGTGCGAATATAAGGGCTTTTAATAAAATTTCTAAAGTTGAACTTATGTTTAATTTGTCTGATTTGTTGCCTAATTCTCCTTATTGTGTTTCTAATAAACGTATAAAAGATATTAAATTTAGGGTTTCGGTTCATAAAATTGCAAAAAAAGGCGAAACAGATTGGGAAAAGTCTTTCGGTAGAACCAGAATTTATTTTTCAGGTAAGGGGGGAACTTGCGAAAGAAGAGTTTATGGCTCTAATTTAATTAAAAACAACATCAAGGCTTCAGGCGGTGTGATAAATGTCGGAACACTAGAATTTTTATCACCGATTACATGTGAAAATATAGACAATATGACAATGCGCATTTTAGGAATGAAAGACGGAAGACAAAATATAAAACCGTTAACTTTTAAGATAAATCTGAAAAAGAAATAGCCTTATATTAATAAGGCTATTTCTGCTCTTAGATTTTCTAACCCCGTTTTCTTTTCTGAACTGGTTGTAATTGTATGAGGGTATGCAGCGGCATGTTTTTTTAAAATATCTTCGGTTTCTTTAACAATTTTGTTAAGTGCTTGTGGACCGATTTTATCAATTTTGGTAAGCACAATTTGATATGTTACAGCCGATTTATCAAGCATCTTCATTATATCCTCATCTGCTTTTTTAATGCCATGGCGACTATCAACCATTAAAAATACGCGACGCAGATGAGGTCTTCCTTGTAAATATAGCGACATAATATTTTGCCATTTTTTTACTTCTTCAGGTGGTGCTTTGGCAAAACCATATCCGGGTAAATCTACCAAATGTATTTTTTCGCCCAAATTAAAAAAATTTAATTGTTGTGTGCGTCCGGGAGTTGCTGAAGTTTTTGCTAGATTCTTGTTATTGCACAAGGCATTTATTAAACTTGATTTTCCAACATTTGAACGTCCTACAAACGCAATTTCATTTAACAAAGAATCGGGTAATTGATTTAAATTTGCAACGCTTAAAACAAAATTACAAGGTAAACAAAACAGTTTGCGACCCGCTTCAAGCGATTGCGCACTATAAAGTTCGATTTCGCTCATTATTTTACCCCGTGTTTTTTCATAATGGCTCTTTGTTGTATAATGGAAAGTACATTGCTTAATGTCCAATATATTACAAGGCCGGAAGCAAAATGACCTAGCATTAAGGTAAAAATAAATGGCATCATAGCAAACATACGTGCTTGATCTTTATTTGCCGGAGCAGGGTTTAATTTTTGCTGAACAAACATGGTTATGCCCATCAATATCGGCCAAATTCCGATATCTAGCAATGATGGGAGCGGAATGTGTGTCCAAACTGAAAGTGTTAACGGGTCAGGAGCCGATAAGTCTTTTATCCAACCGATAAACGGTGCCTGTCTGATTTCAATTGAAATGTTTAAAACTTTATATAAAGAGAAAAAGACAGGAATTTGGATAAATATAGGTAAGCATCCCGCCGCCGGATTTATGTCTTCTTTACGATATAATTCCATAGTTTCTTGTTGTAAACGCATTTTATCGTTTTTATAAAGTTGTTGCAAAGCCATAACTTTAGGTTGAACTTTTTTCATTTTGGTCATGCTCTCGTAAGAAGCGTTGGCAATTGGGAACATAACAAATCTTAATAAGGCTGCAAATAGTAAAATTGCCCAACCCATGTTGCCGATAAATTTATATAAGAAAGTGAGAATATAGAAAAATGGCTTGGTTAAAAAGTAATACCAACCGAAATCTACCGCTAAATCAAACTTTTCGATATGGTTATCGTTGGTATATTTATCCAATAATTTAATTTCTTTGGCACCTGCATAAAACTTTACAGTGTTAGTAGCAGCCGAACCGCTAGCAATTGTTATTGGTGCCCCTCTGTAATCTGTTTGAAAAACATCTTTTTCGTTGCGACTTATTTTAACGGTTGCGTTTTTGTTGTCACCCAATATCATAGCAGTAAACCAATATCTGTCAGAAAAACCGAACCAACCGTTTTGGGTTTCAAAAGTTTTATTTTCTTTTTCATCTAATTTACTGTATTTAAGTTCTTCTAAAGAACCGTTTATAACTCCGCTGAAGCCTTCGTGTACAACAGAGCGTTTTTGTGCTTGCATATCAATTTTACGACTGATTAAGCCGTATGGGTACAAAACGACAGGATTTTGTGTTTTGTTTTCAACCGTTTGTACAATGTTGAACATATAATTGTCATCAACAGAAATTATTCTTATAAATTTTAATCCGTCGCCGTTGTCCCATTCTAATGTGATGGGTGTGTCAGGAGTTAATTTTTTGCCAATAACATTCCATATCGTGTTAGAATCGGGCATTTTTATATTATTGTTGGAATTTAACCAACCGAAATCGGCAAAATATGGAGATGTGGTTGATGAAGGAGTCAAAAGTTCAACCTCATCACTGTTTTGTTCAAGAGTTTGTTTGTATTTTTTTAGCAACAAATAATCAAAGCGGGCGCCTCGTAATCTGATGCTTCCTTTTATATTTTGATTTTCGACCGTAATGTTTTTTTCTAAAGAAACGGCTTCTTTTGCAGTTATTTGAGTGCTTTGTATACTATCTGATTGTTGTTCTATGTTTACAATTTCGGGTTGTTCATTAGTTTTAGCAATTTCTGTTACTGATTTTTCAGCTGGAAAAAAATGATTAACACCGAAAATAATTAATATAGATGCGAAAAGGGCTATATACAAACTTTTTGTTTCTTCTTTCACTTTACAAACTCCAAAAATTAAAATTACAGATG
>JAZRHJ010000263.1:0-9134 GCA_045644695.1 Alphaproteobacteria bacterium
AAAAGGCGGTTCCATGATTAAAAAAATAGGTCAATCGGCAAGACGAGAACTTGAGGAAATGCTAGAAGAAAGAATACACCTGTTTTTGTTTGTAAAAGTTCGTGAAAATTGGGGTGATGACCCCGCACGTTATACCGATTGGGGCCTGAATTTTAACAGTTAATAACATAATTTACAAAAGATTCATTTGTAAAATGGCACCTAATAAGAATTGAAATAGTTTTTGCTTATGACAGGAGGCAAGACTTTTTCCATCTCTTCAACTGCTTTTGGGCTTATTTTAAGGGTTTGTGCTATAAAATTTAGGTCTGTTCCCATTTTTTTCGCAGCGCTGTTAAAACTTATTTTCCAAGGTGTTTGTGATTGAATTTCACGATATAAATTAATTAATTTTTCTTCATCATTGTTTAACAGTTTGGAAGCTAATGCCCATGAGGCCAGCCACTCGTGTGAATATCGATAATCGGTGTTTGCATTGCGTCCGTCTTCAAGTTTATTTTTGCCACTTGTGTTGCCGAAACTTTTTAATGCTTGAGTTAATTTAATTTTAGTATAGTTTGCCGCTTCCGAATTTTGTTCGTGCTGATGCACATCCTTAGAACGTTTTTCCAACATATCAAGAGTTTCTTGCGAGGTTTTTAATATGTGGCAATATGGGGTTATGCACCAAACATCACCTTTTCCGTTCCAAATATTTATAGCAAAGTTATCATCTCGAACTTCTGCCATATCAATTAATTGCATATCATCAGGATTAATCTTAAAATCGTAAATTCCTAAATTTCCAAGTTCTTCATTTGTTTCGCGTACAACATTATTTAGGCGAATAATATTAATATCAAAAGTCAGAACAGCATCGTTATCAGACATTATCACATCGTCTTTTTTGCCTATAAGGGCGCGTCGTTGTTTTGGTGACATAGCTGTAAATTCTTGTTCGTTTGTACGTTCGGATAAACCTCCTAATGCGCCAATTCCATCAGGATTTCCGGTCTTTGCATTAAGTCTTTGGATAATACCAATATATACATTTTCAAGCGCTTTTAATGGGTTGGGAGACGTTTTTATTTCTCCTGAATAAAGCGTAACATTGGCGCCACTGCTTTTAATTAAATTGCGGTTTTGCTCAATTTCAAGTATTTTAGCCCGTTCATTACCTTTATTTGCTAATGATAAGGCGTGTAATAGTTCATCTTTGTTTGCATAAATCATTTTGTATCCTAAATAGGCGGTAGGCATAAACCTACCGCCATTATAATTAAAATGCGGTTTTATATACTTGTAAAATAAGTTCTTTGGTGCAAGGGCGAGGGTTACCGCCTGTGCAAACATCAGCCATGGCAGCATCGGCTAAAGCATCTAAATCGGTTTCTTTAACACCTATTTCTTTCAGTGTTAGCGGAATGTTAACATCTGATGATAATTGTTTTACGGCATCAATAGCAGATTTTCTATATTCTGCCGCACTCATAGAATCAACCCCCTTAACCCCCATTGCACGAGCGATTTCTCTATATTTTTCACCGGTAAATTCGGCATTAAATTCCATAACATACGGTAGTAATACTGCATTTGCAATTCCGTGAGGAGTATCATAAAAAGCACTTAAAGGATGAGCCATACCATGAACAACACCAAGGCCAACGTTAGAAAAAGCCATTCCTGTAACATATTGACCTAACGCCATATCTTCTCGACCTTTTGGATCATTTTCAACTGCTTTTCTAAGTGAACGGGCGATAAGTTCAATAGCCTTTAAATTGAGAGTGTCGGCCAGTTCCCAAGCACCCAAAGTAATGTATCCTTCAATGGCATGGGTGAGGGCATCCATACCGGTTGCAGCCGTTAACGATTTTGGCATTGATGACATCATATCAGGGTCAACAATTGCAACTACCGGAATATCGTGAGGATCTACACACACAAATTTGCGACGTTTTTCTTCGTCGGTAATTACATAGTTAATGGTTGTTTCGGCAGCAGTTCCTGCAGTTGTAGCAACGGCAATAACCGGAACACTTTTATTTTTTGTAGGAGCAACTCCTTCCAAAGATAAAACATCGTCAAATTCGGGATTATTAATAATGATACCGATTGCTTTGGCTGTATCTTGAGGAGAACCTCCACCAATGGCAATCATATAATCGGCATTGGCTTTTTTAAATGCCTCAACACCTGTTTTAACAATTTCTACACTTGGATTTGCTTTTACTTTGTCGAAAATTTCATAACTTAAATTGTTTTTATCAAGAAGCGATGTAACTTTCTTTACAACATTAAATTTAATTAAATCGGCATCGGTAATAATTAGCGCTTTTTTAAAATTTCTCGATTTAACCTCCGTAATTATTTCATTTATGGCACCGCTTCCGTGATAACTGGTTTCGTTTAATATAAAACGTTTTGCATTCATAATATTCCTCCTGAAAAATTAATAATAATCAATGCACATGATATCACAAAAATAAAATAATGCTATATTTTTTTATTGATTTCCAATCTAAAGTTTAATTGTAAAATTATTATCAGGTAACATTTTCTTGTTTATGCTATTATATTTATGAAAAATGCTTACTGGCATAACATTGTTTTTCAGAATAAAAATAAATTATGAAACATCGTTATGAAAGATAAATTATGAAAGATAAATTAAAAAAATCATTGGCGCTAAAGATCAAAGCATTAAGAGAAAGTGCATCAATTACACAAGAAGAACTTGCTTATAAATGTGATGTGAGTTGGCGTACAATTTCTAATTTGGAACGTGCATTGGTGGTGCCCGATTTAATTATGCTTTATAAAATATCTCAAATTTTTAACGTTAGCATCGACAGTTTGCTCGACGTAAATATTGATAACAATAAAAGCCGAAGCAGGCTAGATAAAGAGCAATACATAACTGAAAAAATTAAATATGTTAACGATAAAACACTTGATTACATACTAGATGAATTAATTTTACTTTTTAAACATTTTAATTAGCATTGTTTAGCAGATTTTCAATTTCATTTAAAAATTCTTCATAAGCGTACGCGGCAATTAAGGCACTGTGCTTAAATTCGTATTTTTGTAACTCTTTAACAAGATAATAAAAGTTTTTATTTAATTTTTTTAATTTTTCTGTATCGGTTCTCATTGTTAGTTTCCATAAAATTTTTGTTGATTAGTTATTTAATGTTACGTATAACACTTTATATGTAAGTGAAATA
This sequence comes from Alphaproteobacteria bacterium, assembly GCA_045644695.1. Classification (GTDB taxonomy): domain Bacteria; phylum Pseudomonadota; class Alphaproteobacteria; order RF32; family CAG-239; genus JAFTYO01. The sequence goes on from JAZRHJ010000263.1 coordinate 3,210, forward strand.
AAAAAGAAGAAACTAATTTCATATAATCGGTATATAAAATGGGATACGGAATAAAAGAAACGGTTTTAATGGTGCGCAAGTTGCTTTGTTTAAGTTCTGCCGTAAAATATGGCTCAATATCAAAAGCGGCAGAAAAGAACAATATGAAACAATCTAATCTGTCGGTTCAAATTAGAGAATTAGAGGAAGAAATTGGAGAAAACTTGATTTATCGAGTTCATAATGGCGTAAAAATTACCGAAACAGGACGAGAAATATATGCTCTGGCATGTAATTTGGAAAATATAATTTACCGTACACATAATATAAACTTAAAAGCATTCCGCGTATCCGGTGAAATCAGGCTTTGGACGACCGATGGTTTAGGTATCGGATACATTAGTGACTGTTTTAGTGAGTTTTATAACAAGTATCCTAATGTAAATGTTGAAATTTTATGTTCACTTGATAAACCAAAGCCCGAACAATTTGATATGGCGGTAATTTATGATAAACCGGCTGATTTATCATTTAGTGTGGTACAAAGTTATGATTTACAGTTTGCATTGTTTGCTTCAAAATCATATTTATCAAAATTCGGATACCCTAAAAATGTGGCAGATATTCAAAATAATCATCGATTATGTACAAAGTCGAGTTATTCGGGGGTGTGGAAAAAGTGGGATAATTTTATTTCAAATGCCCAAAATATTGTAGCAACCACAAATTCGTCGGCAATGTTGTTACAACTTATAAAAGATGGTATCGGAATTGGTTTATTACCCAAAGGCACAAATGTTAAAGAACCTGATTTACTTGAGTTATCGGGTGTTAATATGAAAGTAAGCCATAAATGTTGGTTGGTTGTAAGAAATGAGGTAAAAGATTTTGATAAAATAAAGGCATTAACCAAGTTTATCCAAGATGCATCTGGCGAATTATAAAATGGGCTAACCCAAGTGCTTGTGGTGAATTTATGGAACAAACCAAAATTTTTTGCTTAAAATTATTGCCGACATAATTTTCAGTTATAATCATATTATCGCTATTTTCCGGTTTAGAATATGAAACTATTACATCTGCAATATTGATATTATTACAAATAGAAACATTAGTTGAGTTAAAAAGATGTATGTTTTTAATTTCAAGATTGTTGGGCAAATACAATTGCAATTGTTCTTTGGTATGAGGTTTTAATGTTTGTTCCGATATTAAATTAAAAGAATGTTCTAATTGAGAAATTTTATCTGATAAGGTAATGGCATCATGGGTAGGATGCAAGCCTTTGTTTGTTCTTATAAATAATTTTTTTCCTGTAACATCTTCTAAATCTTTTATAATTTTACTTAAATTAGAAGATTTAATTCCGTTTTTTTCGGCTGCTTTATTTATTTGTAAAACTTTAACAACCTCGTTTAAATATAAGAAATTGCGAAATAATATTGCTTTTGATTTTATCGACATGTTAAAAAATCTCTCGTTGACGTGCCTTAAAATATATACCAGGTTATAAAAGTAGTATATACTAATTTAGCATAAGTCAATATATAAATAATTTATGATAACAGACAGATTAAATATAGTTATAGTATCAAATGAGAGCGAATTTGCTCAAGCAATGAGCGTTCGTCAGCAAGTTTTTATTGATGAATGCAAACTTGAAAAACAAAAAGAGTTTGATGGTAACGACTATTGTGCAACGCATATTCTTGCTTTAGACGGTGATAAACCTGTAGGGACAATGCGTATACGCTATTTTAACGGATTTGTTAAAATGGAAAGAATGTGTGTGATAAAAGATTATCGCAAGACAGATGTTTCGGAACAAATTATGCAAAAGGGTATGAACTTTGTTGCTCAAAAGGGCTATGATAAAGTATATGGAGTGTGTAAAAAAGAACTCTTATCCAGATGGCAAAAAAACGGTTTTGAGATTATACCTGATGCGCCACTGGTAGAGCAAAATGGGCAAACTCTTATGCCTATTTATTGCAAATTGGAAAAACCGCAAAGAGTGGTTAATATGCAAACACCGGCAGACATACTAAACGCTAAAGAAGGTGAGTGGTTTAATAATAAAAACAATGAAAATCAGGTTTTAAGGCTGAAAAACTTAACCGCTAAAGTTAAACTTATTAAAGCAGAAGATGCTGCTTTAGAACAAAAATGGTTTGCACCGCTTGTATATCCAAACTTAAATAAGACTGACAATAAATCCTATTAAAATTATACTCATTAAAGCGCTTCCTATTAAAATTATGTTTGCGGAAGCCTCAGTTTGTTTTCTTAATTTCCAGTTAGCAGCAAAAATTCCCAAATAACTTAACAAAAATGCAGCGCTTGATAAATTTACAATAGATGAAAAATCCATAAATATTATGGAAAGAACAATTAATATTGTTGTAAAAGCATTGCCGTAAGTAGCGTTTGGTGTAAGGGCAATAGTGTACATCTTTGGTAACACCTTAAATTTTCCCAAGGCTTGAGAAATGCGAAACATACTAAAAAATGTTGCGTTTATACCTGAAATAAAAGCAAGACCGGCTGCTAAATATAAAAAATAGTATCCCCATTGACCGAGTAGTTTGTTTGCGACTGTTGCAATAGATGTTTCGGTGTCGTTCAATAAATCGGTTTGAGGGGTATAATTTAGTACAACATAAGCTAAATTCAAATATATAAGCATTACGATGCTTAAGGTTATGTAAATTGCAAGTGACATGGTGCGTTTTGGCTTGTTTACGTTTGCGGCTGCATTGGTAATAACTCCATATCCGGCATAGGCAAAAAAAGTTACTCCTACACTGCGTAAAAAGTCGAAATGCTCAATATATTTTGTAGGTATGACAGATAATTTTAAGTCAGACTGGTAATAAGCGGCACCTATAATTACAATTAGGATAGACAGTTTTAAAATTACGATTAATGTTTCAACCCATCCTACATCGGCTGCTGTTTGCATATTTAACCATGCTAACAGTAAGGTTAATCCTACAGCATACAAATTTATATAAAATAAATGATTTTCGCTTGGTTTGATAAGTTCGATGGCGTAAATTCCGAACGATTTGGCAAGCATTGCAATTGAAACGGCGGAGGCAATCATATAAACTAAAGATAATCCGCCGGAAATAAATTTACTTTTAAATGCAATATGAAAATAGTCGGTTAATCCGCCCGATTGCGGGTATCTTCCGGCAAGTTTTGCATAGGAATATCCTGAAAGCATTGCCGTAATTCCTGCAATAATAAAAGCAAAATAGGTTCTTTGTCCAGCAAGTAAAATAACTTGTCCTAAAAGAGCGAAAATGCCGGCGCCAATAATTGAACCCAAACCTAAAGAAACAACATTTAATAAATTTAAATCTTTTTTTTGATGTTCTGAATTTGGCATTTTATACTCCTGAATTTTGTTATAAGCAAAAAATAATTATTTAAGTTATATTTTCAAGATGAATTTGCGCATAAAAAAAGCCCCATAAGTTGGGGCTGCTTTTTTAAAGTCGATAGATTTCCCAAATGTTATCATCGTTGACTTTTACTCTAACTTTATCACCTTCTTTGAGTAGTTCTGCGCTACTTTGATTGATGTAATAAGCATTGTCAGAAGATTCAAATTTGATGATAGCATAGGTTTGTGAAATTGTTTCAATGCTGCTTATAGTTTGCTCGGTATAAGGTGTATTATCCATTCTGGCGTATGTTTTATGAGCGGCAACTGACATGAGAAGCAGTAAACCCATCATAACTTGTGCCATAAGAATTAGAACCGATTTTATTATATTTCTATCTTGTCGTTTTTGGGTAAAAATATAATAAAAAATAACAGCGCATAGTGGTAAATTTAGTAGCAGAAAATGACAATCCATAATCAAGAAAATTACGGACAGAAACATTCCGGCTGCGTATAAAAACCACATAATAGGTTTAAGCTTGTTGTCTGTCAATATTAGCAAAAATGGAGCGATGTAACAACAAAATGCGCAACATGCAATTTGCCAATCAGTAAACATAAAAGCTAAAACAACGCTAGCAATGGCAAATGGAGCAGATCCTAGCCAATAGAATAATTTTTCTTTCATATATGTAAAGTTTAAAATAATTAGTTATTGGTATTAATTAGTGCATATTTTTATCGTTTTGTCAATATGTTTTTTAAAAGATAAGCCCTGCTGTTAAACAGGGCTTAAAAAAGTTAAGTTTATTTGCGGTACATAATTTCACCGGCAGGTAAATTGCGATAAGAATTTGGTTTAATTTTGCGTCCGTTATATTGAGGATCGCCGAAGAATACAAACTCGTAAAATTTACCGTTTTGGTTTTGGCCCTGAATCCATACAGTCCCGTGATTATCGTAAATTACTCGAGGACGGTGGTTTTCATTACACCAAATACCAAAATTATTAATCACATATGTAAAGGTATCGCCGTTTTTATAAGTATAAATAACCTTAATGGGCTGGGTATAGTTATACTTCAAATCGTACACTACTTTTACCGACTGAGCCGCAACGTTTGTTGGTGCAAGTGAGTAATTGTAGGTTTTTGCGGTACCAAAATCAATGGTTTTGGTGGTGTGAACCGGCTGATAAACTTCCTGCTTTGGCGGCTCCTCAGGAGGAGTTTGTGCAGTAGTTTTCTCATCTTTGTTGCAAGAAACAACAAACAAGCATGCAAAAGCAAGCAAAAACAAAATAATCTTTTTCATGGTTGTAAATTTTTAGATGTTAGAAAATAATGGGAAGAAAAATTTTTTAATGCTCGAATATTAAAATTAAATGATGTAAATGTCAAGTCTGTTTGATGCAAAAATCAAAAAAATATGGTAAATATTTTTAATTAAAAACAAAAAATATGCTTGACAACTCAATACAATAAAGTTAGTATGCGCACACTTGCTTTAGGGAGTGCTCTCTAAAGCGGGTATTTTTGTATTAATTTTAAACTTTAAGGAAATTTGTGATGCCTACAATTAATCAGTTAATTCGTAACTCACGAACACCAAAAGTGAAGAGAAACAAAGTTCCGGCTTTGAAAGCTTGTCCACAAAAACGCGGTGTTTGTACAAGGGTTTATACAACAACCCCTAAAAAGCCTAACTCGGCTTTGCGTAAAGTGGCTCGTGTACGTCTAACTAACGGCTTTGAAGTAATCAGCTACATCCCTGGTGAAGGTCATAATCTTCAAGAACACTCAGTGGTGCTGATTAGAGGAGGCCGTGTGAAAGACTTGCCTGGTGTTCGCTATCATATCATTCGCGGTACCTTGGATACTCAAGGTGTGTCAAAACGTCGTCAACGTCGTTCTTTATACGGCGCTAAGAGACCTAAATAGGAGAATATCAGATGTCACGTCGTCATAGTGCTGTAAAAAGAGTTGTACTACCTGATGCTAAATATGGTGATAAGGTAGTCGCTAAATTTATTAATAATATTATGGAAGATGGTAAAAAAGCAGTTGCTGAAAAAATTGTATATTCTGCTTTTGATGTCATCTCTTCAAAAACAAAACAAGAACCGTTACCGATTTTCTTGGAAGCAATTGAAAATGTTAAACCTGTGGTAGAAGTTCGTTCTCGCCGTGTAGGTGGTGCAACTTATCAGGTTCCTTGCGAAGTTAGAGCAGATCGTCGTCAAGCATTGTCAATTCGTTGGATTATTGCAGCCGCTCAAAAGCGTTCTGAAAATACAATGACAGACAGAATTGCCGGTGAATTGTTAGATGCTTATGCAAATAAAGGTGCTGCAGTTAAGAAACGTGAAGATACTCACAAAATGGCTGAAGCAAACAAAGCATTCTCACACTATAAGTTCTAATCAGAAAGGAGTTACAAAATGGCTCGCACACATAAATTGGAAATGTATCGTAATATCGGTATTATGGCTCACATTCATGCCGGTAAAACGACAACTACCGAACGTATTTTGTACTATACGGGTGTAAACC
>JAZRHJ010000264.1:0-5178 GCA_045644695.1 Alphaproteobacteria bacterium
GGGTAAAACCGTTTTAATTCAAGAACTAATACATAACGTTGCAAAAGGGCATGGCGGATATTCGGTTTTTGCCGGTGTCGGCGAAAGAACTCGTGAAGGCAATGACTTGTACCATGAGATGATTGATTCCGGTATTATTGACTTAGATGGTGCAAACTCTAAAACCGTGTTGGTATATGGGCAAATGAATGAACCTCCGGGAGCTCGCGCAAGGGTAGCATTAACAGGTCTGACACAGGCAGAGTATTTTAGAGATGAAGCCCATCAAGATGTGTTATTTTTCGTTGACAATATATTCAGATTTACACAAGCTGGTTCGGAAGTTTCGGCACTTTTAGGACGTATTCCCTCTGCGGTCGGATATCAACCAACGTTAGGAACAGATATGGGTGCAATGCAGGAACGCATTACTTCAACAAAGAACGGGTCAATTACATCTGTTCAAGCCGTTTATGTTCCGGCTGATGACCTAACAGATCCCGCTCCTGCTACTACATTTGCACACTTAGATGCTACAACCGTATTATCTCGTAAAATTTCAGAACTTGGTATCTATCCGGCTGTTGACCCTCTAGATTCAACCTCAAGAGTTTTATCTCCAGATATTGTGGGTGAAGAACATTATGAAGTTGCAAGAGGTGTACAAGAATTGTTGCAAAAATATAATTCATTGCAAGATATTATTGCCATTTTGGGTATGGATGAACTTTCTGATGAAGACAGGCTTATTGTTTCAAGGGCTCGTAAAGTTCAAAGATTTTTATCACAACCTTTTCATGTTGCAGAAGTATTTACAGGAACAAAAGGCGTATTTGTTGAACTAAAAGATACCATTAAAGGATTTAAGGGCATTTTAGATGGTTTGTATGACGATATTCCGGAACAAGCATTTTATATGGTAGGAACAATTGAACAAGCCTTGGAAAAAGCAAAAAAAATGAAAGAAAGCGCATAAAATCATGACTATATCTTTAACAATTTGCTTACCTGATAATGTATATGTAAAAGAAGCATCTGCAAAAATTGTTTTACCTATTATGCAGGGAAATCTTACCGTTATAAAGGATAGAGCGCCAAGCGTTGTGCTTTTAACGACTGGGTTAGTGCAATGTTTAAATGAAAATAACGAAATTAAAAAACAATATTTTATCAATAACGGATTGGCAGATATTATAAATGACACTTGTTCAATTGCTGCCGAAAAACTTATTGATTTGCAAAAAGAAGATATTGAGAGTATACGCGAAAAAGCAAAAAGCGATGCTTTTTATCAAGCATTAGTCGAAAGGTTAAAGGCTTATACAAAATAAAAAGACGGCAAAATTCGCCGTCTTTTTTTTAACTAAAATTCAGGATTGCGTTGTGGCACCTCCAATATATAATCCTCCAAATTAATTTGAGGATTTAGTCGCTCAAAACTTTTTCTAGACATGACGAGCGTAGCATAAACATTTTTCTGTTTAACTCTACCGCTTCCGTAATCGGGTAATCCGTTTTTATTGATATACATCCGATAAAGAAAACTTTTGTCGGGACATACTACACATCTTGATGTATGACAAGATGTAATAATAACTGGAAAAGTACCACGATTTGCAATCATGCAAATTTCCGGAGTGGCTAACACAACTCTACCAGCATTGTAGTACTTAGGATAATTTTTCTGTACCCATTTACGACATGCCAAAACCGCTTCTTTCACATCCATGTTGTGAGCGATTGGTTCCAAAAACATTATCTGAACTCTGCTATCTGTCAGATAATTTACAATAGCTTTTGCTTTTTGCTCATCTTTAACAAAATTTAAATGAGCATCTACCCAAATTTTTTTCTCGCTTTTCATAAAAAAATTTTTTAATAATTATTTATTGGTTTAAATGTAGCCTTTTGTAGGAAAAATGTCAATAATATTTAAGCATGAAAAATAAAATTACTTTGCTGAGATTTTGCCCGACAGTTCTTTATATGCGGTAGAAATTTTTTTAAATTTTTCCTCACATAATTTATCACCTGCATTAACATCGGGATGATATTTTTTAACTAATTTTTTGTATTGAGCCTTCAATGTTTCCATAGTCAATTCATCAAGTTCGAGACCTAATATATCTGCACAGGCTTTATCTTTTTCATTAAAATATAAATTTGATTTTGCTTTAGCACTTTCATAAGATCCTTCAATACCCAATTCATCAATAAAGTCATATCCGAATTGATACTTAATTTTTGAACGAAACCCACCAAAATGCATTTTCTTTTTAATATGCTCGTCTTCTTCCATACCATCTTTATAATAGTTCCAACGAGCATTATATTCTTGAACGTGTTTTAAACAAAACCAATAATACTCCTTTAAAGTTTTATCTTTAGGAGCCTTATACTCACCTTTTTCATGACAATCGGGATAATCACATTCGTGTACAATTCCCTCATTTTGCGGTGCAAAATATTTTTTTGTTCTTATTTTTTGATACTTCATAAAATTCTTAATACTCTTGTTTATAAATTTTAGCAACAATAAATAGAGGTTGCCAAATATTTTTATACTTATTATTATAAAATATCTAATAATTAAACGGATTTTTTAAATATGCCAGAATTACCGGAAGTAGAAACTATAAAAAACGCACTTAAAAAAGAAATTTTAAATGCAAAAATATTAAATACACAAATTTTGTGTCGTAAATTCAGATATCCCATATCTGATGATTTTGAAGACAAGTGTAAGAACGCAACCATAAAAAATATAAAAAGAATCGCAAAATATATAATTCTTACATTAGATAATGAGCAAAGTATTATTTGGCATTTGGGTATGAGCGGAAAAATTAAGATATGCGCCGAAATAAACTTTGATATACAAAAGCATGACCATGTAATAATTAGTACCGATAAGGGGGTGTTAATTTATAATGATGCAAGAAGATTTGGCATGTTGGATATTGCAGAATCGAGCAAAATAAATGAGCATAAAATTTTTAAAAATATAGGAATCGACCCTTTTGATAAAAACTTAACCGCAAAGTTTTTATTTGAAAAATTAAAGAATAAAAAAACAGCAATAAAAATTGCATTGCTTGATCAATCTATAATTAATGGAATCGGCAATATTTATGCTTCGGAAGCATTATATTTGGCAAGAATCAGACCGGATAGAGAAGCAGAATCCTTAAATATGCACGAATGCGAATCACTTATTGAAGCGATAAGAATCGTATTAGATAAAGCAATTAAAGCCGGCGGTTCAACATTAAAAGATTATATAAAACCGGACGGTTCAACCGGATATTTTCAAAATGAGCATTGCGTATATAACAAAACCGGACAAAGATGCCCAAATTGTACCTGCAATATAAATGTTACAAGAGGAATCCTTCAAATAAAACAAGGAGGTCGTTCTACATTTTATTGTCATACCTTACAAAAATAATAAAAAGAATCGCTTTTATGTTATGCTTTAACAAGATTAGAAAATAAAATTTTTACTTTTTTTTAAAATTCTTGTTGACTTTACACCATTGTAACGTCTATAAAGCATAGCAGAATATATTTTGTAATTAACTAAATAATAGGAAGAAAGAATATGGCCAATCATAAATCGGCAAAAACCAGAATTAGAAGAAATGATAAACGTAGTGTTATTAACGGCATGAGAAGAAGTCGTGTTAGAACTTTTGTAAAAAAAGTTATTGCATTAATTGCTAGTGGCAATAAAGAAGAAGCAACATCTGCTTTAAGAGTTGCTGAATGCGAAATGATGCGCGCTGCTCAAAAAGGTGTATTCCACAAAAATATGGCTTCACGCACAATTTCTCGTTTATCACAAAAAATTAAGGCTCTTTAGTTTTAATTTTTATAACTTTTTAAGGACACAAAAACAGTCTGACGGCTGTGGTTTTGTGTCCTATTTTTTTTTGCAAAAAATAGAGAATCTGTGCGACTCTGTAAAATTGTTGTGTCAAGAAAAATAATTACAATGTTCTAAAAATGTTCTATTGTTTTTTGTTTTTTTATGGGTAGTATCAGACTCACTTTAAGAGTTAGTATCGACTTTTATAAAAATAACAATTTGTATCAATTTAAATAAAAGGAAGTAGGTATGGCTGAAGAAGCAATAAAAGAAAATGACATTTCCGTACAAACTCAATGGGGACAAATTTGTAACCAGTTAAAATTAGAATTTGGCGAAACTGCTTTTGACAGTTGGTTAAAACCTTTAAGTATCGGTTCTTTTAATGATGGTGTTATGAATATTTGTGTTCCGACCGCTTTTATGAAAAATTGGGTAATTACTCATTATTCTGACAGAATCAATAAAATATGGGAAAATAAGAATCCGGAAATTAAAAAAGTAAATTTTGTAGTACAAACAGTAAACACTGTTGCTAGTTCACATCAAGACACATCTTTATTAAAGAAGATTGCATCCACCCCTACTCCTCAAGCATTATATAATCAGAACTATGATAATATAGTCAATTTTAATGAGTATATTCGTCCGGAAGGCACATCACAGCTTTCTGCGCCTTTAAATCCGGCTTACACATTTGATTCTTTTGTTGTTGGCAAAACTAATGAATTTGCTTATGCTGCCGCCAGAAAAGTGGCCGAATCCAAAAGTGTATCATTTAATCCGTTGTTTTTATATTCGGGAGTGGGTTTAGGAAAAACGCATCTTATGCACGCAATTGCATGGCATATACGCAAACAAGATCCAAACCGCAATGTTATATATCTTTCGGCAGAGCAGTTTTTATACAAATTTGTAAAAGCATTGCGCTATAAAGATACAACAGCATTTAAAGAGCAATTTCGTTCAGTTGATGTTTTAATGATTGATGATGTTCAATTTATGAGCAATAAAGAATCGACTCAAGAAGAATTTTTCTATACTTTTAATTCATTAATTGAAGAGGGCAGACAAATTATTATTTCTGCCGATAAATCTCCTTCCGATTTAGATGGAATCGAGGCCAGATTAAAATCTCGATTAAACAGTGGCTTAGTTGCTGATATTCACCCCACTGATTTTGATTTAAGAAAGGGAATTTTAAACAGTAAGGCAAAACAAATGGGGGTTGAATTACCTGAAAAAGTTTCTGAATTTTTAGCACAAAAAATCACATCTAACATTAGAGAATTAGAAGGTTCGTTGCGTCGAATCGCAGCACATTCTCAATT
>JAZRHJ010000265.1:0-3707 GCA_045644695.1 Alphaproteobacteria bacterium
AAATATCAGAATTAAAAAGAATGAACTGAAAATAGTAAAGTTTGCTGCAATTTGGTCAGACATATTGTTATCAATTAGTTCAAGTACTTGCTCTATACCTCCTTTACCTTCAAGACCATCGGGAAGCCCGAATGGAAATTCAAATACCATGCTTGTTTCAAACGCGGCATCAACCAAGAATATGGCATATGATACGGTTATGGCCAAAAATGCAAAAATTGCCGCACTTTTTGCCATAATACTAATTAAAATGCTCAATTTATCTTTTGTAGGCGGAAATGGCCATAAAGCAATTCCGATTGGAAGCATAATTACGGCAAAACCTAATTTAAATGCAATATCTGCCAGATAAAAGGCCAAACTAAGAGACATCATAAACCCAACAATATAAATGATAATGCCGGTTAACCAAACAGAAACATCCGGAACATCAAAAAGTTTAATTCCAACATAGGGTATTTCAACAGGTTCGCTACCTGCATGTACGGCATGACACATTAATGAATGTCCAAGTGTTAATAATGTGGCAATTCTATTATTAATCATTCTATTGGCATCAAACATTTGTTGAAAAACATCAGACGGAACTATCGGGGTACCACCAGCATTATTAGTTTCCTTAATGGGAGCTTGTTGTTTTATTTGGGAACACATTGAGGCTCTTTCGAAAGAACTTAATGTTTTACTAAAATTATTGGCAAAACAACTTGAAGCGTTTAGCAATATTAAAAATATTATGCTAAAAAATGTAATATGAAACAATTTATTATTAATCATTTTATTTAGCCTCCTCTTGTTGCATTTCATATGACATTTGTTTGTCAATTCCGGAATTAGCCAATATAGTGGTGGCAATGTCTGTACCGGCTGTAACTATAGGTTCTAATGTGTAAGACAAAATAGTTGCTATACTTGTATTAATTATTACATAAGCAATATACACTTTAAACAATTGAATCATAAGCCCTTGCATCATTTGCCGTGGTTCAACCGTGCTAAACGAAGCAATATTTTTTAAAATATATAAACCAATCCATATAATTAAGCCGACAAGCAAAACAGCATTTGCGGCATGCTTTGAAACATTAAATGCTTTTCCGCCCGCTTTAACAAATGCCGACGAAAGTGTAGCAACAACGTCACAACTGACACAACTTGATGTATATATAGAATGAAAGTTTTCAGGTATACATTCATGTCCGTCTTCACGGTCAACTTCCCATGCAAGAACTCTTGTTTTTGATTCTCCTTTTGTTCCGCCTTTAATTGATGGTTGGCAAGAACCTTCGTATCTGCTGTAAGAACTTCCATAGTCTATACAATGGTATACATTTGTTTCTTTTTGATAAACTAATGAACCAATAAAACGAATTCCTCTACCAAGGATACCACCGCTGTTGCTATCGGTGTCAATCGCTTTTACTAAACAAACAATACACTCTTTTTCACCGATATTACACTTTACGGGAGAACCAGTGCCGGTTATTCCGCAAAGTATGGTATAGTCACCCCAAACAGATAAAGCAGGTTTTGCATATAAACAAAACATTGATATAAGCAACACAACAAACCATGTCAGTTTTTTATTTTGCATTTTAATCTACCTCCTTTATCTTCTCGTGTTTAATCATAATTATACCATATATTGCGTTATTATTTGGCATCGTCTTTTTTATCCGCCAGTTCTTTTAATTTATCCAGACCTTTGGTGAAAACTTTACCTATGGCTCCTGTGCAGAATATGAACACTTTTTTAGCGGCAAAAGCGGCAAGTTTACCAACTTTTTTCTGGAAGTTTGTATTGCCTCCTCCTCCAACAATTGCGCCGGCCAGAGCAACGGCAATGCCACTACTTTTTAACACTACAAAAGAAATTAGCAACATACCTAACGGCACAATACCAAAGTCGGCATACATATCAACACGACCGATACCGCGAGCATTTTCACTAATGAGCAGTTGCATGGCAACCATAGCCAATGTTAAACAAATGGCAATACACATCATGGCCGCTGACGAATTTAAGATAGTGAGTAAACCTTCTTTTGCCCAACCTCTACTAAACTTAAACGGTATTGCTAAAATTAAGAACGGCAATATGATAACCACTATATTCATTCTGAAAATAGAATCGACAAGATAGAAAACAAATGAAACCTTAACCATTGTGAAAATAGCATATAACAGTAAGCCTACAATAACTGCTGTTATATTAGGCATGCCGAGCAGATTTTTTGCAATTGTGAAACCAACTTGAAATCTGTCACTTAAGGCGCACACTAAACATTGCATCATATAAGAAGGTCCGTTTGGAAACGTAGCTGTTCCTCCGCTTAAACTAACTTTATCTAACGGAGGCGCTGTACATATAAGGTCGTTTGTATAATACAAACAAGTTTTATCAACAGTTTCTCCTTCCATACCAATTGCTTGTCCCTGTATATCTATTGCTTCATCGCTGGCGACCGATTCTAATACAAGGCTACCATATTCTAAAAAGGCATAATATATAGGGAAAATAAATGTATTTAGTGTAAATAAGAGAAAATCTGTCGAAGATGCTAATAGACCGCAAAACAGACACATAAATGCCATTTTTGAAACCTCAGTCCACACTTCGGTAGGAGATTCTTCAACCAATGAACTTACATGTTTTAATAAACGAATTGATAACCAAATAGCAAAAGCAACCATAATAAACGCCATTGCACTGGTGGTTACTTTAGGATATGCTTTCATTGAAGATTCTGCCATGGCCTCATAAAACATTTCAAGTAAACTGGCTTGCCAGCAAGACCTTTGTTGTTCGTCTAGTTCGCTCTCTTCGCCACTCAAATCGGCAGCATTAACATCTCCGTCATCTGTACCGCAAGCACATAGACTAAGCACAACAGCAAACACCATAAATAGTGTTCTTAAAAATTTTAATATGTCTTGCCAACTGTGTTTCATTTTTTAGTCCTTAAGTTTATTATTGCATCATTTTTCTAATAATTATACCTTTGTAACTTGTTACCATGTTTCACGCATAGATTGACCGTTGCTAGCATATGTAACGGTTTCGCCAGATCCGTCAGCATTTCGTGTCCATTGAGACGCAATCGAGCCGTCTTTGCGATAGGTTGTGCCGTGACCGCTACCATCTTTATTTTCAGTAAATTCACTTGTTTTATTACCATCTTTATCATAACTGCTGGTATGCGTGTTTCCTTCATTATCTTGATGTCTGATGTCTTTGGTTCCATCAGGTGCCGTAAATGTTGTAGTATTATCTTGAGACTCTTCATTGTTTGCTGATTTATTATCTTCTTCATCAGAATTTCCGATATTCTCAAGTTGTTCTCTTATCTCTTTACTGTTCATTTGTGTTTTACTGCTTTGTTGGCCGCCTTGTTGACCACCGGTATTTGCTGTTGTGCCACTACTTCCGGCTCCACCACTTGCACCGCTACCGGCTGCGCCTCCACCTGTTGCGCCTGATGCACCCGTTGTTGCACCTGTTGCTCCGGTTGTTGCGCCTGCTGCTCCGGTTGTTGCGCCTGTTGTGGCTGCCGTTGTAGTCGCACCAGTTGCAGCCGTTGTAGCTGCACCAGTTGCAGCCGTTGTAGCTGCACCAGTTGCAGCCGTTGTAGCCGCACCAGTTGCAGCCGTTGTAGCCGCACCAGTTGCAGCCGTTGTAGCTGCTGTTGTCGCAGCCGATGTAGCAG
>JAZRHJ010000266.1:0-7012 GCA_045644695.1 Alphaproteobacteria bacterium
CGGTTCGTCTAATCCTGAACCTAAAATTATGATTGAAATGGTTATGGTTAAAAATGCAATTATCGTTGGCAATGGGCATATTAAATGTAAATTAGTCTCTGATATGCAAGATTCATTAAATGCCATTATTTTTAAAGCTGAAAATACCCCGTTGGGAGATGCATTAAAAAATGCAGGTAATGATATTTTTAATATAGTTGGCGTTTTAAGAAAAGATACTTGGCAAGGTAAAAATAATTTGCAGTTTATAATTGAAGATATTATGAGGTGTTAAATGTCTGACAATAAAAAGAATAAGAAAGAAAATGTATTTACCAATATTTTATTGCGTATGAAGGCTTATTTGTTTACCGGTATATTGGTTACGGCTCCGGTAACAATTACGTTTTATATGGTTTACAAACTCATCGCTTTTATAGATGTTAGCGTTGGCTCGTTAATATCGCATGATGTTCAGCTAAGTGCCTATTTTCCGTTTAACATTCCAGGTATAGGGCTTTTATTTTTAATTACTATTTTAATAATTATCGGAATGTTTACAACAGGATATATAGGAAAATTATTTGTTAGGCTCGGAGAATATATTGTTTCTAAAATGCCTTTTATATCAAGTGTTTATTCGTTGTTAAAACAAGTTTTTGAAACATTTTTTTCTAACAAAAAACAATCTTTTAATCAGGTGGTTTTGCTTGAATATCCCAGAAAAGGGTTGTGGGTTATAGGTTTTGTCAGCGCTAAAACGACAGGTGAAGTGGCAGAAAATTTTGATACTGAAATGTTAAATGTCTTTATTCCGACAACACCCAATCCAACATCTGGTTTTTTAATTTTTGTTCCACAAAATGATGCAATAAAATTGGATATGTCGGTTGAAGATGGCCTAAAATTTGTTATTTCATGCGGAATTGTGACACCTGATATGGTAAACAAAAAAAGCAAAAACGCCGATTAGGGCGTTTTTTGCTTAAAGGTAACAAGTTAATCATTAAATTTTAACTTGCATTCATAATAGTAGCCATTCTTATCAAGGCGCAAAAGGGAGAAATTGTCCTCCATAGAGCCATCCTGATTTTTGTGTGTTAACCACATACAAATGGCATAGTCATCGGTGGTTGCAATTTTATTGGCATCACCAATGTGAATATAACCGCTGTCAACTTCCTTGAATAAAGAGTAGACAGGTTTACCGTTCTTAACGTTCATCGCAATGACAAACGTTGCCGTGAAGTTAGCAAAAACTTTTACAACTTCCGGTACAATACCTTTAATTGATACGATAATTTGTTCATCGCCGTTAAAAAACAACGAGGTGACACTGGTGTAGTTAGCAGTGTCAATGAATTTGTCTAGTCTCATAACTTGTATTTAAATTAATAATTGAAATTTGCATACATTATATATCTGAAATTTAATTTGTCAATAATTAATGTTGACAAGTAGGGCGTAATTTTATACAATTGCCACAAATTAAAATTATTTTACAAACTATTAATCTATTTTTGTATGGGAAAAAATTATTTAAAGCATGTTTCAGACGCAACGAAACTGGATATCATGCAAACAGTTATTAAATTGTACGGACATCGAACAGACATCATTGTTGAAATGGTGGAAGATGGTTATCCTGTTACACTTGAATTACTTGAACTTCTGTATCGCATACGCTCATTTGATACGCTTAAAAAGGTCTTGTATTATGATTATTTGCTTCTTGACGATAATTTATATGTAGATTACAGGATGGCTTTGCTAAAACAGGCATTTGGCGAGAAAGAGGCGTTAAATTTGAGAGAAGAGATTATTCAATTTCACAAAATTAAGGCCGAGAATAAAGCAAAAGATGAGGAAATGAAATGGGAAGCAGAGTTAGACAATTTGTATGAAACGTATGGTCTGTCTGAAGAATTTTTTAAGCAAGTCGGCAGGCGTGGGCAACTTGTTAGATTGGCACTCAAAAGATATGACAAAGCCAAAGTGATAAAAGGGTTGGTTACCTCTAGTAATAATATTGCATTTTTACGGCAGTTTATTTCTTTGGATGAAATGATTGAGCAATCTTTGTATAAACAGGTGCTGAATGTCTTGTGGTATGAATGCTTTGAAGAAAGGTTTAGACTGGCTAAAAAAATTGCCCAATCAGATGATGGGTTCGCAGAACTTATAAGGCTAAGTAGAACAAGTGAGCCTATTCAAGAATCGTTGACTAGATTGGCAGAAGATGACGATTTAAAGGAAAGGTTTAAGAAAAACGGTAAAAATGGATATTTATTTTTGTTCAATGCATATAATATGAGCGTTGAAGAATTTGAGTATTGGTGCACAATTGATCCCGAAGTAGCGGTAAAACATTACCGACAGTTCAAGAAAAGCATTTTTTGGGTAATCAAAAAAGGATATTTAAAGTATCTTCGATAGTTGTAATAAAAAAGTCGTGAAAGCAAGATGCTTTTACGACTTTTTTATTTGCTTGACAATAAGAAAAATTGGCAATACCTTACACAAAAATAATGCTAAATTTAGGGAAAGTAAATGAAACAGGAACTCTTGGCACCTGCAGGTGATATTGAAGCAGGTTATGCCGCTTTATACTATGGTGCAGATGCTGTATATTTGGGCTTGCAAAAATTTTCGGCTCGTGCAACAGCGACTAATTTTGATGAAAAAAACTTAAATGAGTTTACTGCATACGCACACCATTTAGGTCGAAAAGTTTACGCTGCTATCAATACGGTTGTTCAAGAACATGAACTGGATGATTTGCTTAAAACGTTGGATATTTGCTCAAAATGCAAAATAGATGCTGTTATATTGCAAGATTTGGGTGTGGCGCGCATAATTAAACAAAGTTATCCCGAAATAGAAATGCATGCCAGTACGCAAATGGCTGTGCACAATAAAGAAGGCGCTCTGTTTTTAAAGAGTTTGGGCTTTACTCGGGTTGTGGTGGCAAGAGAATTGACTTTAAACGAAATTAAAGAAATTGCTTCAATAGAAGGTTTGGAAACCGAAGCATTTATTCATGGCGCATTGTGCTATTCTTATAGCGGTTTATGTCAATTTTCGGCTCTTGAAATGGGAAGAAGCGCAAATCGCGGTAAGTGTTTATATCCGTGTAGAGCCTGTTTTGAAAAGAACGGTCAATCGAAACATTTTTTCTCAATGAAAGATATGGCACTCGGTGAAGATGTTTTGAAAATGCCAGTTACTTCCTTAAAAATTGAAGGGCGTAAGAAAAGTGCGCTTTATGTGGCTGCCGTTACCGACTATTATAGGCACATTTTAGACGGCTTTGGCGCCGACTACAAAAAAGAAGAAAATATTAAACAAATTTTTTCTCGTCCATGGTGCAAATTTCATTTTAACGGTAAAACAAAAGATATTACCGATAGAGATTTTGTTGGCCACAGAGGGTTGTTCATCGGTAAGATAAGCAAAATATCAAAATGGGGAATTGAGTTAAAACTCAATCATGAAATAGGACGTTATGATGGGTTGCAAATTGATGTTAAGGGCAATGAAAAACCTTTCGGATTTTCTATTCAAAATATAAAACTTAGTGGTAAAAATGTATACAAAGCCCAAAAAGGTGATGTCGTTTGTGTAGAACTTCCTAAAAAATATCCTAATTTAGAAAAAGGGCTTAATGTTTATTTAGCCTCATCATCAGAGGTTAAAGGCTCATATTCATATCAAAAGCCTAAACCAAATGAATTTTTTAATGCCTTTGAAATTGATGTCAGTATAGATATTAATGCAACAAGCATAACGGCAAAATGCGGCGATATTACGTGTTTAATTGACGGTAATTTTGAAAAGGCTCAAGATATATCAAAAGCCAACGAAGCAGTAAAAAATTCGTTTGAAAAAACGGGAGGAACGGGGTTGTTATTAAAATCGGTACAAATTAACAATTTTGACGGCTTGTTCGTTCCAATATCGAAAGTCAATGAGTTAAGACGCTCTTTGTATGCAAAAGTTGAACCTTTTTACAAAAAAGGCAGTTTGCCTGAAATTAAAAAATCGGAAAATAAAAAATTTCAAGGTTGGATAATTAAAATTGATAATTTGGCATATTTGCAAGATTTAGATTTATCAAAATTTAAGGAAATTATATATCTGATTAGCCCAAATACAAAGGTATCCGAATTAAATCACTTGCCTAAAAATAAACTAAGAATTGCTTTACCGGAAGTTTGTCGTAAACCGACATTGTTTTCTAAAATTATTGATTCGCTTCTTGATGCCGGATATAAAAAGTGGGAAGTTGGTAACTATTGGGGGCTTGAAATTTTGCCGATAAAGCAACTTGATGTTTCTTTATCGTCATCGGTATATATGCTTAATTCGCAAGCAATGCAAAATGCACAAGATTTTGGAGCTAAAAGAATAAGTTTTGCAATAGAAGATACTCTTGATAATATTAAAGTTTTGGTTGATAAAACGTGCGTAAGTTCTTGTTTTGTTGTGTATCAGGATGTGCCTTTATTTATAAGCGCTGGTTGTATACGCGATAATGATTGTAAAAATTGTAAAGGTGCAACAGAAGTAATGAACTTATCAAAAGATAATAAACAATATACAGCAATTTCCAATAATTGCCAGTTGATGATGTTCAATAATGCACCTATCTGTTTTGCCAAAGAGGCAAAGCAAATTAATAGCGATTTTTATCGTATGGATTTTTGTTATAAAAATTATACCTCAAAAGATGTGAAATTAATAACAGATTTGATTATGAATTATGAAGATACTAAAGTGTGTGCAAAAGCAAATATAAATAGTCAAAAAATCTGATAAAATGCTTGATATCAAAAAATAAAAGTATAATATGAAACAAAAATGTTAAAATGATAGTAGGTAAATATGATTGAAGAAAAAAAAGAAACATTTGCAGATACGGTTAAAACGGTTGTTTATGCCGTATTGATCGCTGTATTAATAAGAAGTTTGTTGTTTGAACCGTTTAGAATTCCGTCTGGCTCTATGTATCCGACATTAGAAGTTGGCGATTATTTGTTTGTTTCAAAATATACATACGGCTATTCTAAACATTCGTTTCCTGCGAGTTTAATGCCGATAAAAGGCAGAATTTGGGCTTCTGAACCTCAAAGAGGCGATATCGTCGTATTTAAATTTCCTGTAGATAATAAGACAGATTTTATCAAACGAGTTATAGGGCTTCCAGGTGATACCGTTGAAGTAAGACGTGGCGTTTTATATGTTAATGATAAGCCGGTTGAAAGAGAAAAAATCGGCGAATATAAATTAGAAGAATTTGTAGTGCGTCCGGAAATTTATACCGAATATGAAGAAACATTACCGAATGGTATTAAACACAAAATTTTAGAAATATCCGATCATGAAGTGCAGGTTGATAATACTACCAAAGTGACAGTTCCTGACGGGCATTATTTTGTTATGGGAGATAACCGCGACAGATCAGATGATAGCAGATTAAGTGTGGGGTTTGTGCCATTTGAAAATTTAGTTGGAAAAGCCAGATTTTTGTTCTTTTCTCACAATGATAAAGGTACTTGGTATAAACCTTGGACATGGCCTAAAAAGGTTCGTTGGTCTAAAATTTTTGACACACTGCATTAGAGATAGCAATGGAACAATTAGAACAAATATTAGGTTATAGTTTCAAAAACAAGGCACTTCTGAAACAAGCCGTGACACATAGCAGTGTTACCGGCGATATATCTAAAAACTATGAGCGACTTGAATTTGTCGGTGATAGAGTTTTGGGTATGGCTATGGCGCACTTGTTATATACAATGTTTGATAAAGATGCCGAAGGCGATTTATCTCCTCGTCATACTCGTCTTGTTCGGAAAGAAACGGTTGCGCAAGTTGCATTAAAATTAGGCATAAATAAATATATAAAGTCAGAACCTAAAGAATTGAGCACAAACGAAAATGTTTTATGCGATGTCGCTGAGGCAATTATCGGAGCAATTTGTATAGATGCTAATTTTGAAACAGCAATTAATTTTGTAGACAGACATTGGAAGTATTTAATAAATACTGCGCAATTACCGTTAATTGATAATAAGACACATTTGCAAGAATTAGCCCATAAATATAAGGCAGATAATCCCAGATATGAAATGGTAAGAAAAGAAGGCAGTGAACATGAGCCATATTTTTTTATAAAGGTAATTGTTGACGGCTTAGGAGAGGCAATCGGTAGCGGTAAAAATAAAAAATTAGCCGAACAAGATGCTGCTGCCAGATTTATAAAAAAATTGGAGGAGAACCATGAGCATACATAAGCCGACAAGAGCCGGATTTGTTAGCCTTATCGGTGCTCCTAATGCCGGAAAATCTACTATTACAAACAATTTTGTCGGTTCAAAGGTATCTATAGTTTCGCCAAAGGCTCAAACTACAAGAACAATAGTTAAAGGTATCGGTATTTATGAAAATACACAAATTGTGTTTTTGGATACACCAGGTATTTTTAAGCCCAAACGTCGTTTAGACAGAGCAATGGTCGCATCTGCTTGGAGCGGTATGAACGATGCCGATATTGTGGTTTTAGTTGTTGATGCAAAAAAAGGTTTTGATGATCAAACGCAATCGATTGTCAGTAAACTCAATAAAAACTCCATTGAAGCAATTTTGGTGCTAAATAAGGTTGATTTAATTCAAAAAGAAAAATTGTTGGAGTTAAGTGCTAAAATAAATTCTGCCGGAAATTTTACTCAGACTTTTATGGTTTCGGCATTGACCGGACAGCATATTGAAGATTTTTACAAATATTTGGCAGATAATTTGCCTGAAAGTCCGTGGTATTATCCAGAAGAGCAAATTTCTGATATGCCACTAAAACTTTTAACCGCTGAAGTGGTAAGAGAAAAATTGTTTTTATATTTAAGAGAAGAACTTCCTTACGCTATAACAGTCGAACCGGAATTGTGGGAAAGAAGAGAAGATAATTCGGTTAGAGCCGAAATGACGATTTATGTGGAAAGAGACAGTCAAAAGACCATTGTTTTGGGAAAAGGCG
>JAZRHJ010000267.1:0-3378 GCA_045644695.1 Alphaproteobacteria bacterium
GGCAATAATAAAAAACGGCTTTGAATAACAAAGCCGTTTTTTATTATACATTATTTTAATACCCAAGACACTTTTTACTTGCAAAAAATAAAAAATGGTTTAGAATGTGAAGTATCGCAATTATTTTTTGCGATATTTGACTTGTTTAACTAAATTATTGGAGAAAAACTATGAAAAAAATTTTATCTTTAGTCGCTATTGTTTTTGCAATTGCTTTGTTTGCTAACAATGCTGATGCTAGAAATCCGAATAATACAAGTACCTCAACAAGTACTACAACTATCAACACTGATACTGGAAATGTAGGTGACAATGTCAAGAAAGTTGTTACTAAGAATGGTAAAACAGTAGTAAAAACTCGTAACCCTATTATAAATGCAATCGCTAAGAGAATCAGTGAAGGCGGTAAGAATAAATAGTACAACCAATTAAATTAGATATAAAAGATATCATCAAACCTAATCTAAGTTTTTTTTGGTATAGAGTGGATTTGTATTAACAAATCCATTTTTTATTACGCCTTAAACATATTTCCAAATAAATAAAATTATTTACCTATCACATTTATTATCTTATTTAATATTTCTTGTACCGGTAGCGTAAAATCGATATAAGTATCATTGATTAAGCATTTTTTTTCTAATATATTATAAAGGCAAAAGGGAGTTGTAAAATATTTTCCGTAAACTGCAGAATCATCAATATGTACATCTATTTTATTTTGTGCACAATACCTTGCTTTTGCGCTATCCCACAAAGCATCATCTACCCTAAACGTACCATCTTCAAAATATTTTACTTTGCTCAATTCATCATAATAGTCCAACGTAGACCAAATTTGTGAATAAGCAATATTGTTATTATTTAAGCATTCTTCAATATCTTTTTTATGACCACCGCTTATAATGTATATTAAGCAATTATTATCTATGGCGTACCGATTAAATTTTTGAAAAAAAACAGGATTTGCCGTTATTACACCATGATAATCTATACCTATTTTAATTTTCTTATTCATTTTTACTGCCAAATGCCGATGAAAACAGTTCTTTTATAGAATTTGGACTAAATACCGATAACGGATTTATACTAATTTGCGGATCGGTTAAACTGCCTTTTATACTATAATTTGCCGCAAATACCGTTCCATCTTTGCCTGCTAATGCACTGCCGACAAGCGGTATTTTGCCGATAAAAGAATTTATGCTATATGCAGGAGATATAATACCTTTCAAATTGAGTTGTTCTGTCGACGTATTATAAATGCCATCTGAGGTAAAACCGATTACATTACCAAACATTTTAGCATCTGCTATCTTAAGAGTTTTATCTTTATATTCAAAAGGTGCATCAAAATGTGAAAAAGAAAGTCCCTCGCCCGTTAACAAATCAAGCATTCCGGTAAACGAAGCCACCGTTAATAACTTTGCCAAGATTGGGGTATTTTTAATGCTAAAATCTCTTATTTGAGCGTGGCCGATAAAATTATTTTCCGGCGTGTGACGTCCTTCAATTTTTAATATTCCTCCGCTCATATTTTCGTATAAACGCAAAACTCTTAATGTGCTGCCGGCATTATTCGAATCAATTGATAATAAATGTTCGCCATTAGGTCTTGGCACATAATCTAACTTAATTTTTATAGATTTATCCGTACCGTAGTTACCAATCATATGAACTTCATCTACTCCTATTCCGTTTTTCACAACGGCACTGCCGGCAAAATTTTTAATCGGAGTTTGCGGATTGGTCCATAAACTGTTTACCGCAATAAAAATTTCGGTATCTATTGTATCTTTAAAACTGCTGTTATCACTACTGCTTACTGATGATTTATATGCTTTTTCCTTTTTATCAAAAAGCATATTGAGGTCATAACTGATACCGCTAACATTAATTTTAACTTTTTTCTTTGCTTCATTTATAATTTCTATTTTAGCACTCGCTGACGTTTTAGGTCCTTTAATATCGACAATGTCTATTAATTCTATTTGTCCTTTATTATCGGTTTTCATATTTCCGGACAAATAAAAATCTTCTTTTGACAGGCTAAATGACGGAACAGTTTTTACTTTTCCGTTTAACAAATCCACTTTAGTTTTTATATTACCTTTTTGTCCTGTATCTTTCTTAAAACCTAAAAAACTATAGTCAATTTGCGCATTTGTAATATCAGCATTGATGTCTAATGAAATTATGTCATTATTTTGTACGGTAATATCCGCAACCACATCGGCATACCCATCAATGTAAGGTGCATTTAAAATTGCACTTTCTATACCTAATTTCTTTTTAACTTCATCATCTAATTTAAAAGATATTTTGGATTTATTTTTGTATGCCTTATTTGAGAATGTTTCATTAACCACCAAGTTAAGAGGTACTCCATCAAGTAATGCATCTCCTATAACCAAGAATCCTTTTGAATTTACCTCAACATTTAGTTTATCAGCAGTTAAGTCTCTACCATCTGCTATATTTTCAATTTTGACATTATACAAATCTGCCTTAACATCAACATTTATGTCATCGGTTGTCAAACCTCGATACAACTCAAAGTTAAGACCTAAATTTATATCAACATTACCCAGTACCTCATTAGGATTAATTCCCATACCTGCGGCAAAATTAAGCGGAGGATTGTCTATAAACTTTAGAGCATCGGTTATACTCGAATTTCCTTTTATTTGAATATCAATATAATTATGTTCTTTATTCAAATCATATAAAAGTACACGCCCTTTATTTACAATTACACCGTCTGATATACCTTTTTCAACATCTATATCTATTGCCGATGAACTAAATTTTGCAATACCGTAAACATGTTTAACAACGGGCATCCCTTCTAAATATGTTAAATCGCCGTCTACTATATCGGCAGTTCCGTCTAAACTTGATAAATATAAATTTTTATTATCTTCATCATACTTAAACTTAAAAACAAATTTTCCGTTTTGTGCTTGTCCTCCTACAAGATTATCTTTACACCATTGCCATGCCGGTTCTGCTAAATATCGAGGCCAAAACTTTGATAAATCGGCTAATTTGAATTTATCAATTTCGGAAGTAAATACAATTTTTAAATCTTTTAATGAATTTTCAAAAAAATACTTTTTATAACCCGACACATCTAAACTTAATCTGGTTTTTTGTCCTGCTGTTTCAAAGTCGGCATTTTTAATTGTAACAGAATCAAGACCGCCGGTAATTTCACCCTCCAATGAAAAAGAATCTATCCCATAATTAAAGCGCTCATCACTATTAAAAAGAACTTTTCCTCCACCGCCTTTTACATTAAAATTTATTTTATTAATAATATTATCAATATGATCTATAACATCATCTTTATTATTTATAATTTGAGCAAAATCTATC
>JAZRHJ010000268.1:0-1033 GCA_045644695.1 Alphaproteobacteria bacterium
TAACTTGCCAACGTCATAATAAGACCTGCAACCATAACTCCGCAAAGAATCGAAATAAACGATTTTTTAAAGCGCATGCCCATAAGAGATGCGATTAACGCACCTGTCCAACCACCTGTTCCAGGAAGCGGAATAGCAACAAACAAGAACAAACCTAAAAGCGAATAACGATTAACCGAGTCTGAGCGCTTGTCAGCCTTTTCAATAAGTTTGTTAGAAACCTTATTAAATAGCTTGATTTTCGATTTTGACATATATTCAAGTATTTTTTTAATGAATATTAAAATAAACGGTATAGGCAACATATTGCCTAAAACACTTATAAAATAGCACTCAAATATATTCATATCAAGAGCAACACCAATCGGAATTGCGGCTCTTAACTCGAGAATTGGCAACATTGATACTAAAAAAACGTATACCTCAGATGAAATTGATTTAATAATATCTAATAATTCCATAATTCCCTCCAATTCATTTTAAAAATTATATCATTAATAGTATTATAAATCAATCGAATTTTTTTATAAGTTTCGAAATGTGCTTATAAACAACAATTGTAATTATTGAATTTATTACCGTTTTAATAAAATTAAACGCAGCAGTCCAAGGCAATACCGCAACAATTGCTTGTTTGGGTATACCATAAAATATGGGATTTAAAAAGTAATTAAACGCAATCATAACAGCGGTTACGGTAACACAGCTAATGCAAAGACCTATTGCTGCTGATTTAAAGTGTCTGTTTTTAAAATAAAGTATAGCAGGCGGTAAAATAAGCGCTGACGTTGAAACAATATGCATAAAACCGCCGTACCATCCGTCAGACGATAAAAATAATGCCTGAAAAACAGCCACTATAACTGTTGATAAAAAGCCATATAACGGTCCGAATAAAAATGATATTATAAGTATAGGAACGTCACCCATATCATATTTTAGGTAAGGAACCTGAGGAAAAATTGAAAAATTGATAAAAACAATTACTAGCGCCAGCGCACAGAGCACTGCCGAAATTGTTAAACGTTTTAAA
>JAZRHJ010000269.1:0-5955 GCA_045644695.1 Alphaproteobacteria bacterium
AACTGAAGTTTAATTATATTTTAGGAGAAAAACTATGGGGATGCTTCTTGGTCCTTTTTTTGATGTGATAGCACTAGTTGTTAATATTTATTTCAAAATTGTTGTTGTAGAGATAGTAATTTATTGGTTATTACACTTTAAACTCATTTCCGCTAACAATAAATATGCTGTCAAGTTTGTTGATGTTTTGAAAAAAGCAACCGAACCGGTGTACAAAAAAATCAGAGCAAAAGTTCCTCCTTTTGCAGATTTTGATGCATCTCCGTTTATTTTGCTTTTAGCAATTTTCTTTGTTGCTCGTATGCTCGACGTACTTAGAGAAATGGTTATGTAATTTTGATGTTTTTTACTAAAACAAATGATTTTTTTATTATAAGAGTTAGGCTAACCCCTAACTCTTCTTCTTGTAGAGTTTTAGGCACAATTTTAGATGTTAATCAAGACGAGTTTATAAAAATTTCTGTTATATCCGTACCCGAAAAAGGCAGAGCCAATAAAGAACTTATTACTTTTCTTGCCAAGAAACTAAAAATTGCAAAATCTGAATTAGAAATTTTTAGCGGTGAACTCGATAAATGGAAAAAAATTAAAATTAAATCAAACTTGGTTTCTGATACCGATTTACTTAATTTGTTGGGAGGATAATTATGGTCGCAAAAATTATAAGCGGAAAAGAACTGGCTATAAAAACCAGAAAATTTATATCAGAACAAATCAACTTGTATAAAGATAAACCTCATCTGGCAATTATTTTGGCCGGAAATAATGAAGCAAGCAAACTTTATGTTCGCAATAAAATAAAAGCGGCAGAAGAAATCGGCATTACAACTTCATTGTTTTTATTTGATGATAATGTTTTACAAACAGAAATTGAAGACCTGATTAATAAACTAAACAATGATAATGCCATAAACGGCATTATGATACAACTCCCGTTACCTAAAAGTATAGATGAAACAAAAATTTTAGAAATGATTAATCCGCTAAAAGATGTTGATGGTTTTCATCCATATAATATAGGACTTTTGCAAAATGGTTCCGATAAAGCCATTATTGCTGCCACTCCCAAAGGTATAATCAGGCTTTTAGAAGAAACGAAAATTGATTTTAGCGGTAAAAATGCTCTTGTGATAGGACGTTCGCAAATTGTCGGCAAACCTATATCTATGCTATTGCTAAACAAAAACTGCACGGTAACAATTGCACATTCTAAAACCAAAAATATCACAACTTTAATTTCTAATGCCGATATAATTGTTGCTGCTTGCGGTTGCCCTAAATTAGTAAAAGGAAAAGATATAAAAAATAATGCCATTATCATTGATGTCGGCATAAATTATGTCGACGGCAAACTATGCGGTGATGTCGATTTTGAAAGTGCAAAAGAAAAAGCATCGTTTATCACTCCGGTACCGGGAGGCGTAGGACCGATGACAATTGCGATGCTTTTGGAAAATACTTTAATCGCTTATAAAAAACAGAACAATTTATAACTTTTACTTATTGCACAAAATACCAAATTCTTCTTGTTTTCTATCGTACATTTCTTTATTTTCGCCGTTTAATCCGCCAAGTTTGCGAGCAATGGTATATTGAGGCAAAAGTTTTTTAATTTGTTCAATCGGCTTGTTCCAAGCGTTTGGCTTAATTCTGATTTTTTTACCTTGTCCTGCCGAAACTCTGGGCGTAATTTCTGCTGTTTGCGCATCTTCAAATTCTGTTAATGTAAGTCTTAAATTATCAAGTCCGCCCGGAATTAAAAACTCAATAAATTCACCGCCATTAATATAGTTTCTTAACTCAAAAATAGCATCATCGCCTTGCCATTCTACAATAGATCCTGCGAATAACCACTCACCTAAAGTTCTGGTATATTCATAGTTTTGACTGATATTTGTTAATTTTCCATCATGAAAACCCAAACAATAGCCTCTGGTTTGAAGTGTATTTAAATCGAACATATATTTTGTATAATCCCAAGTTTCAGGATTTTTATAATAATCATCAATTGCCTGACGATATGCTCTAGCAACCGTACCGGCATAATATTCGGTTTTATTTCGCCCTTCAATTTTTAAAGAATCCATACCAATATCTAAGATTTGATTTAATCTGGGCATCAGGCACATATCTTTTGAGTTAAGCATATATCCGCCATGTTCATCTTCGACTATTTCATAATATTCGCCCGGTCTAAAATCTTCTTCCAATAAAAATTCAAAAATATCTTTATTATTTTCATTAATTTCCAAATCTTTTATCGTGCCGTCTTTTAACCTTATATGTAGTTTATAATGCCAACGACAACAATGTGCGCATTTTCCTTTGTTGGCACTTCTGTCGGCTAAATAATTTGAAATAAGGCAGCGTCCCGAATACGACATACACATTGCGCCATGAACAAATGTTTCAAGTAATATATCCGGACAATCTTTTCTAATTTGCTGCATTTCATCAAAAGTAACTTCACGCCCCAATACACAAAGTTTGGCACCCATAGATTGCCAAAACTTAACTGTTTGCGATGAGCATACGTTTGCTTGTGTTGAAACAAATCGGTTTAATTCAGGTGCATTTTCTTTTAAATAGTAAAACACCCCAGGATCAGCCACCAAAACTCCGTCAGGTCTTAAATCTCTCAAAGTTTGGATAAACTGTGGCAATTTATTGGCTTCCTCATTGTGAATATACAAGTTTAATGTCAGATAAATTTTTTTACCGTTATCATGAACAAATTTTATTCCTTCCTGCAAATCTTCAAGTGAAATTTTAGATTGAGTACGCAAACTCATATCCGGTGTACCGGCATAAACAGCATCGGCGCCATACATAATAGCTGTTTTTAACTTTATGAGCGATCCCGCCGGAAGCAATAGTTCTGATTTTGGCATTGTTTAATCCTTTACATTAATATCTGTTGTATATGCTTTTACCTTACCTAATGGGGTTGAGTCAATCTCAATTTTCACAATAAACGGCATTAATGTTTGTCGTTCATTAGCAACCCAAAAATTAATCGGTCTATCTGCCGTTGTACTAAATAGCAAATCATCATCTTCGATATCTGTTCTTTCAATAATAATTGAGCATTTTTTAGCCTGCCCTTTATAATTTATATTTTTCTCATTTATAAGTGTAAAACCCTCATCTTTTACACTTATTTTATAAGTTTTTTTACCATCAAAAACATCTTTTTGAAGATTGCATAAATTCTTATCCTTTATTTGTTTGGTAAGATATGCAAAAACAGATTGTAAATCATTAAAATCGAAATTTTTATTTGCTAAATTTATTTTTACTTTCTTTTCTTTTTTGTTTTTAGTGCTAATACGTTCTACTAATTTTCCTTTTTCATCAAAAACCAGTTTTTTTGTTCGGGTATGCGATTTGCTTTTTGAAATATAATTATAATCTTGTGTTATAAATTTGTTATTTAGTATTTTTCCTTTGGTGCTATACAAGGCATTAAAATAATATAATTTTGCAAAGAGTCCGTTTGTTTCAACATTTGATGAGAAAGCATAATTTTTATTATCTAACGAATATGTCATTATAACTTTGGCCGCATCAAAAACACCAATATTAACATCTAATTTCTGCTCTAAAATTTTACTGTTTGCCGATGTTACAAATAAAAGTAAAAAACTTAAAAAATAAGTAATCTTTTTCATATTATTTATGCTTTCTTTAATTTTTTATGTCATACTAGCAAAAATTATATTTACAATAAAGGAAAAAATAATGCAAAAGAAAAAAGTTTTAGTTTTAAAAGGCGGTTTTTCTTCTGAAAGAGATGTTAGTTTAGTCAGCGGACAAGGAGTTGCTGTTGCTCTGAGAAATTGCGGTTATAATGTTATTGAACACGATTTAATATCTGTTTCTGAATTTATAAAAACTTTGGAAAATGAACATCCGGACGTAGTGTTTAATGCTCTTCATGGTAATTGGGGTGAAGATGGTGCTATTCAGAGCCTTCTTGATTTATTGCAAATTCCTTATACACATTCCGGCATGGAGGCTTCTTTGTTGGGTATGAACAAACAAGTTACAAAGCAAATTTGCTTGGAAAACAATATTAAAACCGCCACCTATGAGGCAATGACTTTCAAGGATTATAAGGAAAAAGGTACCACTATTTTGTACCCCTATGTTGTAAAACCGCGCAACGATGGTTCAAGTGTCGGAGTGTATATTGTAAGAACAGATAATGATAGAAAAAAAGTTTTTTATGAAGAAGATGACAGAGAAATTTTAGTTGAAAAATTTATTGCCGGCAAGGAAATTACCGTTGCCGTTATTGATGACAAACCTATTGCCGTTACAGAACTAAAACCGTTAACCGAATTTTATAATTATACTGCAAAATATACCGACGGAACAACCACCCACATATTGCCAGCAAACATTGATAAAGATGCGTATAATACTGCTATGGAGTATGCCTTAAAAGTGCATAAATTGCTCAAATGCAACACTCTTTCCCGTTCTGATTTCAGATACAATCCTGAAGATGGTGTTGTGTTTTTGGAAATTAACACAAATCCGGGTATGACACCGCTGTCTTTAGTTCCCGAACAAGCAAAATTTGTAGGAATGTCGTATGAAGATGTTTGTAAAAAACTGGTGGAAAACGCTAAATGTCGCAAAATAAAATAATTGTTATTGCCGGACCTACCGCATCGGGAAAATCGGCTCTTGCTATCGATGTTGCATTAAATGTAAACGGAATCGTTATAAATTGTGATTCTATGCAAGTATACAAGCATACCCCCATTATTTCTGCTTGTCCCGATCAAAAAGATAAAAATATCGTTGAGCACCGATTATTTGAAATATATGAGCCCGATTTTAAAGGAAATGTGGTTGATTGGCTTAATTTGGCGGTAAAAGAAATATCTGAAGTATGGCAACAAAACAAAATTCCGGTTATTGTCGGAGGCACCGGATTATATATTGATAATCTTATTAATGGCACAACGCCAATTCCCGAAACGCCTAAAGAAATAAGAGAAAAAATTGCAAATATATTAAAAGAAAAAGGTTATTTATATTTACACCAAATGCTCGAAAATATTGATAGCGAATCGGCTAAAAGGATTAGTCCTAATGACACAACCAGACTGTTACGAGCAGTAGAAGTTTTTGAACACACAAAAATTCCGCTATCTGTTTGGCATTTAAAACCTATGATTAAAAAATTACCGCAAGCAGAATTTTTTGTTATAAAAATATGCCCTTGTGCCGAAGAACTTGATAAACGATGTTATCTTCGTTTTGATAAAATGATTGAAGCCGGAGCATTAGAAGAAATTAAATTTTTACATTCTTTAAATTTAGACGATAAACTACCTGCCATGAAGGCATTGGGCGTTCCTGAACTTATGGAATATATTAAAGGAAACTGCTCATTAAAAGAGGCCGTTGACAATGCAAAACTGCACACACGTCAATATGCAAAAAGGCAACGCACTTGGTTTAAAAATAAACTAAAAGCCGATATAGAGTTGCCAAACTGCTATTTAGGTAACTTTGAAAATATAAGTCCTCACTTAAATAATTTTATCAATAAAAAACCTCTTAACAATTAAGAGGTTTTTTTATTATTTATTTTCTTAAATTTGCTGCTGATTGCCACATTTTTTCAATATTATAAAATTCTCTTACTTCTGGTTTAAATATATGGACAATTACATCAAACGCATCAATTAAAACCCAATCTGCTTTTTCTTCGCCTTCCATTGAAGATTTGTAACCGGCTTTTTTGAGGCTTTCAAAAACTTTTTCAGCAATTGAAGCAACATGACGTTGCGAATTACCGCTTGCAACTACCATATATCCGGCAATTGATGTTTTTCCTTTTAAATCTATAACAACAATATCTTCTGCCTTATTATCATCTAATGTTGTTTGTACAATATTTAAAATTTTTTGTTCAACGCTTTCCACTTTGTATTC
>JAZRHJ010000270.1:0-1895 GCA_045644695.1 Alphaproteobacteria bacterium
TAGCGGTAGCGGCTTATTCTTATATGGCATTGGTGCCGGTTATTCAACCACCGATTATGCGCGCATGCACAACTAAACAAGAACGATTGATTGAAATGCAACAATTGCGTCCTGTATCCAAAAAAGAAAAAATTATCTTGCCAATCGTTGTGGTGTTGTTAACGGCCTTATTCGTCCCGATGGCCTTACCATTGGTTGGGATGTTAATGTTTGGTAATTTGTTAAAAGAATCCGGTGTGGCAGATAGATTGGCCGATACTGCAGCGAATAGCCTCATTAACATTGTGACAATTGTGTTGGGATTATCTGTTGGGTCAAAAATGTCGGCTGAGTTGTTTTTAACTTCTACAACCTTGGCTGTCTTGTTCTTAGGAGTCGTTGCTTTTAGTGTTGGTACGGCAAGTGGTGTTTTAATGGCTAAGTTTTTGAATTTATTGCCAGGGGCAAAAATCAACCCATTGATTGGTTCTGCCGGTGTTTCTGCTATTCCGATGGCTGCTCGTGTATCACATAAATTGGGTCAGGAAGAAAATCCCAATAATCATTTGTTAATGCATGCAATGGGGGCTAATGTGTCTGGTTCCTTGGGCTCGGCTATTGCCGCTGGTATTTTACTTGCTTTGTGTAGTTAGGAGAAAATATGATTGAAAATTTAGAAGAAGTTGTTGATAGATTAGATAATTTGAATGATATGGAACGTTATCGGGAAGTTCAGGCCGAAGTCCGTACATTATTAGATAATAATCCGCAAGAATCTGCTTTATGGGTGGTTAAGGGGAATGCCGAATATGGATTAGGTAATTTTATTCAGGCAGCAGATGATTTTTCTCGAGCAATCGGATTGAATCCAGATGATATCAGCGCCCGTTCGAATTATGCTTTGGCGTTGTATACGTTGGAACGATATGTAGATGGTTTGAATGCATGT
Source organism: Alphaproteobacteria bacterium (assembly GCA_045644695.1). Lineage (GTDB taxonomy): Bacteria > Pseudomonadota > Alphaproteobacteria > RF32 > CAG-239 > JAFTYO01. The sequence goes on from JAZRHJ010000270.1 coordinate 929, forward strand.
GACAGCGCTTTGTATATAGATAGTACCTGTGCGCCAGCTTATATTAATGCCGCACATTGCTTAGAGGCCTTAGGGCATGGTGATTTGGCGTTAGAATATTTAGAAAAAGCAATACGTAAAAATGAGCACGATGGAGATGTGATTGCACGTATTGCGGATATTATGTCTGATTACGGATATTATGAAGCCGCCAAAAATGCTTTTATGCAAGCGGCTCGATTGGATGTACCATCGGATATTCATGAACGTATTGCCAATTTTTTTGCCGATGCTAGATCTCGTGGTATAGAACGGACTCGTATCCATAATGATGTAATGACTTGGCGGAATGAATTTGAACGTCATCCGGATATTTTTAATTTAACAGCGCCGTTATTGAGTGAATAAATTACTTTTTTATATATTTTAGGTCGGCTTTGGCAGCCGGCCTTTTTTGTATTTTTAAATGAAATCAATGACCTGTTTGCACTGGAAGAAAATAGGGCATATTTTTTATAAAAAAACATATAAAAATGTAAAAAAATACTTTATTTTTTGCAAAAAAAAATGTAATCTGCTAGGGAATGATTTTTTTAACATTATAGATAAAGGAGTATATTATGGCAGGTAGCATTAATAAAGTCATTTTAGTTGGTAATTTGGGGCGTGATCCGGAAATTCGTCACACAAATGCTGGTCAAAAAATTGTGCATTTGACGGTGGCAACATCTGATTCATGGAAAGATAAATCCGGTGAGCGTCAAGAACGAACAGAATGGCATCGTGTTGTTGTATTTAACACAAATTTAGCTGACTTTGCCGAACGTTTCTTGCGTAAAGGATCTAAAGTGTATATTGAAGGTGCTTTGCAAACACGTAAATATACAGATGCTTCTGGTCAAGAAAAATTCACAACTGAAATCGTTTTGGGGGCTTACCGTGGAGAACTCGTTATCTTAGATAATAAAACATCCGGTGGTGCTGGTAT
>JAZRHJ010000271.1:0-1796 GCA_045644695.1 Alphaproteobacteria bacterium
AATGCATAAAACTTTTCTTTTGTTTTATCTTCTACAACTTTGTAGGCCTTTTCGTTTTCCCATATTTTTTGCCATTTTTCTTCAATGGTTCTAAAGTTGTATCTATCTTCTAAATGCCATTGTTTTTGCCATTCTTCAAAAGTTTGATTTCCGTTATAACGTGCGTTGCCGTTCATTTTGTTTTTCTCCATTTAAATTGTTTGCTTTAAATTACCACAAAAGATTAAAAAAACAAGCGCATTTTTTGATATTTTACACTACTTACGTTAAAATATTTTACTTGCAAAATTAAAGTTGATATGCTTATCATAAAATTGGAAGGGAAAATATGTCAGAACGTTGTCAATGTGTTGAAATTTTAGAACAAATTTTAGAACAAAAAATATTTTACAATAATATAAAAGCAGGTATTGATGAAAAAAATACGGCATTTTGCAATATTGTTGTGTTAAATTCGTTAAGACATCTTACCGGATTGGAAAAAATAATAAAACAATTTTTAATAAAAAAAATACCGCAAAAAAACAGAGTGTTGAGATATGTTTTATTATCAGCATTAACCGAAATTATGTTTTTAAATTCGCCGGAATATGCAATTATTAATGAATATGTTAATATTGCTAAGAAAAAAACAGATAAATTTGCCGCTAATATGGTAAATGCTGTTTTGCGCAAAATTGTTGCTCAAAAACCAAGTTTGTTATTAGAGCCCCAATTGCCTGAACATTTTTTTAAAATATTAAATAAAGATTATTCTAAATTACAAATTAAAAAAATAAGTCAATCGGCAATATGTGAAGCACCGCTTGATTTGAGTATAAAAGAAAATCATGATTTTTGGGCAAAAGAATTAGGAGGAATTTTATTTTCAAACGGTACTGTGCGTATTTGTAATGCTAAAACCAAAATTTCAAACTTAAAAGGTTATAATGAAGGCATGTGGTGGGTGCAAGATTTGGCGGCATCTTTACCGGTGATGCTGTTAGGAGACGTAAGCAATAAAAAGGTGCTTGATTTATGTGCGGCACCCGGTGGAAAAACAGCACAATTATTGGTAAAAGGCGCTAAAGTAACGGCAGTTGATATAGATGATAGCCGTATGGAAAAATTAAAGCAAAACGTGGCTAGGTTACAGTTGAGTAAAAATTTGGAAACGGTTGTGGCAGATGGTTTAGATTTTTTGCAAAATAATTGTAATGTTTTTGATATTATAGTTTTAGATGCTCCATGTTCGGCAACCGGAACATTTAGAAAGCATCCTGAAGTTTTACACTTTAAGACCATGCAAGATGTTTTAAAACAAGTTGATGTTCAAGAAAAAATGCTGTTTAGTGCAATACGGGCGCTGAAACCGCAAGGTTTAATATTATATTGCACTTGTTCGATTTCCAAGCAAGAAGGAGAATATATAATTGAAAAAGTTTTGGCAGAAAATAATAATATAAAATTATTAAATGCCGATATTAAAAAAATTAATGTGTTTGAGGGAAAAAAATTATCAAATGACATAATTAATAACGGTGTTTTAAGAACTTTGTCATATTATGAGGAAAATTATGGCGGTATGGATAGTTTTTTTGCGGCTTGTTTGCAAAAAAATAATTAGTGGAGAATAAAATGTTAAATGCTTTATATTTTTGTTTATTAGGAACTGTTTGTTTTTTTATTTCTTTACCTGTATTTATTTATATAAGTAAATATTCTTTGACGGAATATAAAATCGGTAAAGATCCATGGGTTTATATGTGGGGTTTTAGTTTTTTAATTGTTTCGATTTTATATTTTGTTTTGCCTGA
>JAZRHJ010000272.1:0-4532 GCA_045644695.1 Alphaproteobacteria bacterium
GTTGTAAAATACAAATCTTATAATGATAAAATAATGGCTCCAATCATAGAAATTAATATAAATCCTAAAAGCATAAATTTACAAAACTTCCATATAGAATTAAAAAATTTTTTCATTTATTTTTCCACTCATTTGTATTTACATCTAAATCATTAAGCCATAACCTACAGTTTTTATCCGGATTAGTCAATCCGTAAATTGTTCCTTCATAATTATTTTTCATATCTTTGAAACTATCTGATAAACTACGTTTCCAAGCATTATTACCTTTTACAGATTTTTTATATAAATCTAATCCTTCTTTTAATATTCCGGCGCCAAAAGAATATAACGCGCTGTCTAATCCTTTTTGACCATTTAAGCACATTCCTAAACGATGATAATAATTATCTCCGTTTATTAAATTATGCCTATCCATATCTTTTTTTGTAGCATATAAAGTCCCAAAAGCATCACCCATTTTATATGTAGGATAATTTTCTAAAGTTTTATTCCAAATGTTGTTTGCTATATCACCAAAGCCTTTAACTTTTGGCATTTGTGCTTGCGATACAGATGTTTGCACAGGTTTGGGCTTTGGGTTAAAATATTTTTCATTCCACATAGACTCGTTTTTTGCAGTATAATCTTTTACCCTGTTTAACATAACATCTGTGCTTTCATTTGGGCTACCTTCATAAAACACATCTATTGCTTTTTGTATTTCATCATCGGGTAATTTATCCGCATTCGGATATACACTTTCTAACGCTCTAAATTTATATCCGAATTTTCTTTCCAAATCGTGCTTTTTATCATCACTACCAAACACACTTAAATATGTCTTAAATGTCATTTATTACTCCTTTTAAGTTAAAATTTAAAACAAAAAACCGTAAAAGATAATCTCTCTTACGGTTTCAAAAAATAACAAAAATTGTTGTTGTACTTCTTTAATTAGCGTTTTTGTTAAAAAATGTCCACTTTAAAAATGTATTTATTTGTATTCAAATGTATTCATTTGTACATTTAATATAAATTATTGCACCATATTTACTGCTTTGGTTATTTTTTTTATGGAATTAAGTTCAATTTGCCTAACTCTTTCTTTTGATATATTATAAATTTTGCTTAAATCATCTAATGTGGCAGATTTTTCGGTAAGACGTCTTTTAAATAAAATATCTTTTTCTCTCGGATTTAACACTATTAAAGCATCATTAAACAGTTTTCTGCGGTAGCGCATAGTTTCAGAATGGGCAAAACATTCCTCTTGATTAGGCTTATTATCAGATATAAAATCCATCCATTCGGTTACTCCGTCAGATGAAGAATCTAAAACGGCATTTAATGAGCCGTCATGTGCTTTTAATCTGGTGTTCATATCAGTAACTTCTTGTACCGATACATCTAAAGTGCTTGCTATTTTATTTAAGATCTGCTCCGACATTTCTCTGTCATCAATTAAGTTAAGTTTATTTTTTATTTTTCTTAAATTAAAAAACAACTTTTTTTGAGCTGCTGTTGTTCCCAGTTTTACCAATGACCATGAATTTAAGATATATTTTTGCACAGATGCCTTTATCCACCACAGAGCATAGGTGGAAAATCGGAAACCTTTTTCCGGTTCAAACTTTTCAATTGCATATAAAAGCCCTAAATTTCCTTCTGAAATCATTTCACTTAAATCAAGCCCGTAACCTTTATATTTAGCAACAACCTTTACTACTAGTCTCAAATGTGATGAAATTAGTTTGTAGGCAATATTTTTATCTTTTGTTTTTTGATATTTAACAGCCAGAGCATATTCTTCTTCAGGTTCTAAAATAGGATATTTGCGTATCTCTTGCAAATATTTGGAAAGATTATTCTCTGGTGAAAAGTCAAGTCCGGTTATTTTAGGTAAGTTCTCCATTAGTTACCTCCTTTTACATTGACTTAAGCAATAATAAGAAAAAGATGATAAACATCAATATAACAATAAGTTTTAATTTTAGGTTAAATCAACTATAAGTTGTGTAAATTATCTAATAGATTTTGTAAATCATTAGGCAGTGGAGATGAAAATTGTAAATATTCTTGAGTTATAGGATGAATAAAGCCTAAAGTTGCGGCATGAAGAGCATGTCTCGGAAAAGAGTTAATAATATTTTTATGGGTTTCGGGAATTTTTAAGGAAGATTTATGATTTTTAATATATACTTTATCACCTATAAGGGCGCACCCTTTGCTTGATAGATGTACCCTGATTTGATGGGTTCTTCCCGTTTCCAAATTGCATTGCACCAAAGAGGCAAAATTTTTAAAAGTTTCAATAGTTTTATAATGAGTAACGGCGTGTTTTCCGCCAAATTCGACTAATGCCATTTTTTTTCTATCAAAATTTGAGCGGGCAATATTGCCGATAATGGTACCATGCAAAGGGTTTAACATTGAATATGTAACAGCAAAATATGTTCTTTCGATACTATGGTTAAAAAACTGTTCGGATAAATGTTGATGAGCAATATCGTTTTTAGCCACAACCAATAAACCGCTGGTTTCTTTGTCAATGCGATGGACAATACCTGGCCGTTTAACTCCGCCAATGCCCGATAAATTGTCTTTGCAATGATACAAAAGGGCATTTACAAGGGTTTTATCATAGGCCCCCGGTGCAGGATGAACAGTCATTCCAGAAGGTTTATTTACAACAATTAAGTCATTGTCTTCATATACTATGTCAAGAGGTATATTTTGTGGTTGCGGGTCTGCTTCTTTCAAAGGTGGAATTTCAATTTGAAAAGAATCGCCAAGCTTAACCTTATATGAACAATCAACAATTTCGTTATCTTCAAGGGTCACGCAACCGGTTTTAATCAAACGCTGAATTTGGTTTCTTGAAAGGTTTAAATCGGCTAAATCGGATAAAAATTTATCAAGACGAAAATTTTTATGTTCGTTTTGTGCTGAAATCGTAAAAAAAATGTTGCTTTCTTGCTCAATCATGGTTTAAAATTAAATATATTTTTAGATATTTTAAGGTATAGATAAAACAAAACCTGTAAAAAAGCAAGGGAAGATTTTATGGATAAATTTAAAACTATTAAAATATTGGTTTTTATGCTATCATTTTTAATGGTTTTTGTGTTATGCCTTTTAATTAATTGGGTTTTTGTTGAAAAAAGCACCAAACCCTTTGAAATAACACTTGCAACAAAAGGTGAAAACTTTGATTTTTTCAAAGTTGAGGGTAATTATGTATATGTGTACAATGCAAATAAAATATATATAGTTGATATTAAAAGAGGTGTATATAAAGGTTTAATTTCTACTATGGGGGAGCAATAATTATGGCAAAGAAAAAAACGACAGCAATTGATATAAATCAAGCAATTGTAGATGGCTTAAACATAGATGGCCAAAAAACAACGACCATAAAAAATGAAGAAGATGATTTTGAACAATTATTAAACAGTTTTCTAAATTCGGAAAAAGAAACAGATGAAGATGTCTATGTGCCAAGTGTTGAGCAAGAAGAAGATATAGATATTCCGGAACCGAATACTTTAAGCATAAGGTCAGAAATATCTGCGCTAAATCTTGGCCCTGACGAACTGGAATTGGCACAGGCATACGCTAATTTTATTGACCCCGTGTCTACAATTGCTGCAATACACGAAATTAGTGAGCCCGAATTAATATTTAAGCCGGAAATGATGATTCCGAATTATAAACCAAGTGTTGGCAAAAAAATTGCAAAAGATGCGATTGCTTGTTGGGATATTATGTTTCAAGCCTTTCCGGATAAGTTGTCAATGATAAATCCCGGTGCAAGTGATGAGGAATTTTTAAATTTTGCCGAAGGCTTATCCGATCAAAATTTGCAATTTGCCATAATATCTTATGTCGAAATATTAATAGACATAGAAAATTGCGAAATAACATATGAGCAAAAACGTTTGATAGCGCAGAGAAGAAGAATAGAGCGCGAATTATATGAAGAATACCAACGTCGTCGTGAACGTAAGTTAAAGTTTATTGAAGAAGTTAAAAAACGCAATTTTCCGGTAGATGCCGACAGATTAATAAATAACTACTTTAAAACATCTTCAAAAGATGCAAAAGGGGCTTATGAGGCATTGATTAAAAATCCGGCAGTGTATGCACCTATTGAATTTCATAAAATTAAACCGCGCTTTTTTGGGCTTTTGAAAGTTACTCCTAAAGACGGAATTAGAGAAAATCATCGCTTGGGAGAATTTTTAAAGCATCTGAAAGTTTAGCAAAATTGTAATAAAAACATTATGGACAAAACAATATTTTTGTGATAGAATGAAGAAAAATTAAATATATGGGGGATAAAATGGCAGAAGAGCAGGATTTAGAAAAATCGGAACAAACTACTGAAAATACTGAAGTTCATGAGAATGAACAAGAAACTGCTGTTGTTGAAAATCAGGATAAAGAGAGTGAGCAACAAGTAAATGATGAAAATCCTGAACAAACTCCCGTAGAGGAAGATGAGCAACAGGTGAGTGATGAAAATCCTGAACAAACTCCCGTAGAGGAAG
>JAZRHJ010000273.1:0-6063 GCA_045644695.1 Alphaproteobacteria bacterium
TTGGCATACCCTCCAAACCTTGGGTATATCCGGGTGAAACTACAGGATCGGCAAATTCCCAAATTTTTGTTTTAGGACATTTAAAACCGCCATCACCATATATCATAACTTCAATGTGTTTACCGGTTTTTTCTTTAAACAATTTTTGCAAATCATGACAAAAGGTCAGACTGTCTCTTGGAAATAATTTTAATCTGTTTTTATCGGCATAGTTAGAACCCAAGACTCCATATTCGCTCCAACCTCTGTTTTCAGACGGCAAATTACAAATTTCGTCAAGTGTATAAACTTTTGCGCCCATTTTGCTTAAAATTTGCTTTTGTCTGTTACGAATATGAATACTTGCAACAATAACCTGATTGGTAAATTTTAATATATCCTTAGGATTATTTAACAGCACTACTTCAATATTATCTGAAATATCTTCATACATTTGTATATGGTCAGATCCCGTAATGGGGTGATAAAATGTACCGAATTTTGCGCGAAATTGTTTTTTATTAATTATATCGGTATACGGATTTATATCTGTTTCAAAAAGTTTGTCTTCATCCATTATGGCGTTGCCGACTTCATCGGTCGGATATGATAAAAATACATAAACCTTACCTTTTACGCCTTTAGCAATACCCTCTAAAATTTTAGCGAATCTGTTTCTTGATAAAATCGGAAATGCAACGGCTACATCACCTGACGGAAATTTTGCGCTTATATCTTTGGCTATATCATCAAGTGTAATGTAGTTTCCTTGCGCTCTTGCCAGAAAAGATTCCGTTATTCCTACAATATCCCCGTTATTTATAACTATGGGTTGATATTTCGCTTTACAAGCATTGATTATTGTATCGGAAATTATATTGGCAATATCTGCCCCTTGAGTGATAATCGGCATTCTGATACCATATACAGATGTACCGACATAACGTGTGTTTTGACAATTTTCAGTCATTTATTTTCTCCTCGACAGTAGGTTAACTAAATTGATTTGTCTCGACTGTCCCCACAAGACCCAAATCAATGAAAAAACGGTTTCGTTTTTTAAAAAACTTTAATCTTCATAAAAACTTTTTTTAATTAATTCAATATTTTCATCATGAACAAAATTTTTGTATCTTTCGTCTTTAAGATAAATCATATCACGCACCATGTTTCCCGATAAAAACGGAAAATCTTGCGTTGTTCGAGAACATATGCCCACATTGGCAACATCTTTTGAAAACATTGCATATTCGCCTTCATCGCCAACATACATAATATCAGGTGCCGACAAATCAGGCTGTTCTTTTTTAATGGTTTCCAAAACATGAACATTCCATAAAACATTATTTACATCTTTAATTGGCACAATTTTCAACCTTTCATAAGCAGAATATTTGCGCCATACATTTTGTATCATTTTTTTGCGGGTAAAGTATGGCAACGGATTTTTTTCTGTTCCGCTTTCTTGTGCCGAACCAATTAAAACCGTACCAAAAGCACATTCTTCCATCATTTGTTTGATGAGCCTGTCATGACCGATATGAAACGGCTGACAGCGAATAATACAAAAACCGTGTTGATATTTAAACATAAAAAAACCTTTCATCTTGAAAGGCCAATCTACCACAAAAAGAAACAAACTTCTTCTTTTTTATTGATGACCGGCCACGTCGTTAGTGTTCGTACCCATTGCCCTCGAGTACCCGAACGAATTAAATTTATATTGTATCAAAAAAAATGTCAAGAGTTTTTTATAATTTGTTTATTTAATTTTTTTAACCTGCTCAGAAGCTAAAACAATCTGTAAAGACAAAATGGTCACTAAAAATACTCAAAAAAATGTTTTTTGTTACATATATGTTACATTTTATCTATTAACTTATCGCTTTATTGACAGTTAAACATTTTTGTATTAGTATGTAAGCATTAGTAGATTTATTAAAGGAGGAATATTATGAAAAAAATTATTTATACCTTTTTGATTATATTTAGTTTTTGCTTAATCGATAGTGGAGATGCTGTTGCCAGAAGGGTCGTGAGAGAGGAACCATTCGTGAATTACGAGGGGAATACCGTAAAAAGCAAAATAATTACTAAAAGAGATGGCACTGTACTACGAAAAATCAAAATATATGATAAAAATGGGAAAAGAATAGATAAAGTTACCATTGTTGAACATGCGCCTGAATATGAAGAGTTTTTTTAAGATTGTAACAAAAAAATCCCTACATGAAAATGTAGGGATTTTTGTATTATAATCTATTGCGGCTATTTTGTTTTACTTGCCATTAAACTTGAAATAATCAGACCTTTTTGTAAATCTGCCGGACTTGGTAAATAGCCATATTCTGCGGCTGTCGGAATGCCTTTTTCCGATTGAACTTTAGCATAAATCAAACCTTTATATTCGTAATGAAAAAGTTCCGAGCCATAATTATAAAAGCCAGCTTCTTTCATAGCATTAAACAAAATTCTGCGAGCCAAAAGTGCATCTTTTTCTTCAGATGTTAAAGATTTCTTTTGCAATGCATCTTCATAATACAATGTATGTGTTACCGGATTTGGATTATCAAAATATTGTTCGCCCATATCGACAACTTTACCGCTTTCTTTATCAAAAAGATATACATCTACTGCTGCCCCGGTTGAATGCATTGTCCATGTTTTAGGATTATCTTTGTCAAATCCTTTAGGATTTGAGCAATATAGAGCGGCATATTCTTCTGCCTTATCTCCATTTAAGCCTTTTTCATGCGCCACTCTTAAAAAATGCATATAAAGTTTCTTTTGAGTTGCCGGAGAGCGATGCGCATCATATACAATTATTTCTAACCCTAAGGGAGAGAGTATCTCATTTACTTTTTGAAGTTGCTTACATACACCTTCTCTTGCATAAATAACATCAGGCGCACCGTTAATATTACTGTTGTAAGTAGGATTATTGGCGGCTTCCTGTTTATAATACGCAATACATTTAATACCATATTCTGCAACATCAACCAAATTTTCTTTATTACGAGGTGATGCCGGATTAACAGTAACGCTCTTAAGTTCGGTTGTAGAATACATAGGAACATCTGCTCTGTTAATCGGTGCAAGTAAAGATCTGTCAGATAAAAATGCTTTATTAAAAACTCGGCAACTGCTTAATTTTATGCGATTATTATCTGTATTTAACATTTACACCTCCAAAGTTATTTATTACGAGCAAAATGTTAGCATAATTTAAATTATTTGTCAAAAAAAATATGAAATTAAAATAAAAAAATAAATTTTTATTCTAAATACGGATATGGTGCTAAAGAAAATAGTGAGCTTATTTATAAGTTAGTTTTAAGACAAGATAAATATTATCTTCCATCTTTTGTTTTTCTGATTAAAAATTTTGAGTTAAATCTTTTTTTCTCATCTGCCCAAAAATCTGTAATTTCCTCGCGCCATTTTGACATTTTTTTACATATTTTTACCTTCGCCTCTTCTCTTTTTTCTTTAGAAAATTTCATTATGAGATGATTTATAAGAGTTGTAAGATTGTTTGGAACGACACCGCTTGGAGGATTATTTTTTGATATTTTTTCTGCTTTTAAAATTTCTGCAACCGGTGTTTTTAATTGCAAATTTTTACCGTTAACATTTTTAACGCATCCGACCAAATATTTACTGTCTATTTTTCCTTTTACAATTCGACCATAGGCCTGTAAAAAGCAAAATTCATCCATCGGCATATCAAAAACCAGTTTTGTATCAGCATATTTTTCATCATTAAAACAAGCAAAATCATCTTGTTGCATGCTTTGCCAAAAAGTGTCTTCATCATAAACAGATGCCATAGACGTTACATGATCATAATTTCCGCCTTTTTGATGCACATTGCATTTTGCTGCCATTCTATTAAAAATCAGCCCGTTCGATTTAATACTTTGTACATTTTTACCATCTTGCGCAATTAAACGATGCACCACCCTAACCCATTCAGGTTTTAGAGATGGCAAATCTTCCAATTTGTCATACTCATCATCACACATCTTTATGAAACCTTAATTTATTTTTTTACTTAAGCAATATTAAGTAAAAACTACGCTTAAATCAATATTTTTTTAAAGGCATAATAATCGTTGACAAAAATTTTTAAATATGATAATTTTTTAAAAAAATGATAAAGGATAAACAGCATGAAAAAATTATCACCTCAAGAAATTGAAAAAGACATTCAAACAGCCTCTAATAAAGAATTTACTCCTGCCGGCGAAATTGGTATTAAGCGCTTAAAATTAAGTTTTTGCCGTGCGTTAAGAAAAGCCAGCGAAAAAACTGCCGACACACTTTCCAGCGATACGGCTATTGTATCGGCAATAGGGTTTGGGGTTCTTGGTTTTGCGGCACTTGAGAAAATAGTTTCGGGACAATCTGTTTCTGCAACTGTTTTAGTTCCGTCGGCTGTTGCCGCATCATTACCGTTTGTCGCCAATATAGCAGAAAAATCAAATGAAAATTTGAGAAAATTAGAAGCAAAACTTACCAAAGATTTAAGGGCCCAAAACAGTGTAAATTCTACATTGATGGCAAAAAAAGGACGCGAATTTTAATGATAAATCATACCAATATTGACGATTATTCATTTTTAAAAACAGATGACAAACTATATTTATGTTTCCCTGCTCAACAAAATGATGTCTTAAATGCAAAAATATTATATAACGGAAATAATGTGTTACTCTTAATCAGGAACGATAATTTTTTTGTTTTTAAGGATATACCGACTAATATCCGACAAGTTTTACAATTTATATCATCGCTGACGGTTGTTGAAACAAAAAGCGACAATAAAACCATTGTACAGGGCTATGAATTGGATATAACCGTTGATAAAAATGTACCCGATTATGACAATATGGAACAACTGTTTGATGCTGATTTTAGTTTCTTGAAAGAACATCTGAATGAAGCCGAATATGAAAAAATTAAAAATAAATTAGGTATAATCTAATCAAATTTTACAATTTATGTCTTAATGTACAATTTTTATATTGTGACTTGTTGCTTATAAGTTATTTATTTTTTATTTATTCTAAGATATAATTTTTTAAAAATTGGTTTAACTATATTTGCAATCGGTTGTTTTTATGAAAAAAATTCTAATTATAAATTCAGGTTCGTCCTCACTTAAATTTCAACTTTTTGAAACTGACGGAAAAAAATATAACGTGGTTATAAAAGGTTTAGCAGAACGCATAGGTATTGAAGGGTCACAAATTTCTTATCACTATAACGAACAGAAATATACAACAAATATTGTACTTGATAATTATAAAACAACATTAAAAGCCATTTTGGATATATTACTTAAAACGGCACTTACAAGCATAATTCAACTATGGGCTGTCGGTCATCGATTGGGGCATGGCGGAGAATATTTTGATAAATCGGTTATTATTAATAACGATGTCATGCAAAAAATATATGAAACAAAAGACTTGCTTCCGCTACACGGCAATGCTTTTATTTATGGTATAGAAGCAATGAAAAGTTTATTACCCGATGTTAAACAAGTTGCAACTTTTGATTCTGCTTTTCATCAAACAATGCCAAAAGAAGCATATTTATACGCACTGCCCTATGAACAATATGAAAAATATAAAATCAGAAGATACGGTTTTCATGGAACGTCACACTATTTTGTTTCTAATGAACTATTAAAAGTTATGCCAAATGCCAACAAAATTATTTCTTGCCATTTAGGTAGCGGCGCTTCAATTACGGCAATCAAAAACGGAAAAAGTATTGATACATCTTTTGGCTTTGCTGCAAGTTGCGGTATTACCATGGGCACCAGATGTGGCGATATTGATGCCTATATTCCGCTTTATATTATGCAAACTCAAAACAAAACCATTGAACAGGTTAACCAAATGATGAACAAAGAATGCGGTTTATATGCTTTGTCAGGCGGTTTTTCCGATACACGCGACATTGAAACAAAATATTTACAAGGTGATGAAAAGGCAATTACAACCGTTAATATTTACGTTCATAACATTATAAAATATATTGGTGCCTACACTGCGGAAATGGGAGGTGTCGATG
>JAZRHJ010000274.1:0-1493 GCA_045644695.1 Alphaproteobacteria bacterium
TGCCGGTTACCAAAATTTCTGTTTCGGTGGCTTGGTCAGTAAACGACGGAGCATCACGATGTATTGGATATTCTAATTTTGCTTTAATCGGTTCACGACCGTCAACAGGCTCTCCGATAACATTAATAATGCGCCCCAATAATTCCGGTCCTACCGGAACTTTAATTGGAGAGCATGTATTAATTACTTTGCAACCGCGTACCAAACCATCGGTAGTATCCATAGCAATTGTTCTTACAACGCCTTCACCGATATGTTGTGCAACTTCTAATACTAATTTTTTTCCTTGGTTATCACATTCAAGAGCATAACCGATATTTGGTAAAGTTTCTACATTGTCAAATTTTACATCAACCACCGCACCGGTTACTTGAGAAATATGTCCGATATCAGATGCTAATTCTTTTTCTTCAAACAAATCTTTATTAAGTGTATCTTTTTTCTTAATCATATTATTCTCCTAGAATGTGTTACAGTGCTTCGGCACCCGAAATAATTTCGTTAAGTTCGGTCGTAATTGCCGATTGGCGAATGCTGTTATATTTTAAGGTCAGAGTGCTTATCATATCTTTTGCGTTTCTTGTTGCATTATCCATAGCAGTCATGCGGGCACCTTGTTCCGATGCTTGCGAGTTAACCATTGCTGTAAATATATTATCGACCACTAATTTGGGCAATAAAACATCTAATACTTTTAATTTATCAGGCTCATAATCATAATATGCATCGCCTACTTTTAAAAGTTTATAATCATCTGCGCTTATATGGATATATTTTTCCTCTAACGGATAAATTTGCTTTACAATCATTTCTCGTGAAAGAGCCGAAAAGAATTTGCTGTAAACAAACTCACACACATCACATGTTCCATCATTGCAATATTGTCCGATAATTTTACCTAAATCAATTGCTTCATAATAAAATAAGCCGTGAGCGGAAACAGATTCGTAATGATTTACAATTAAATCGGCATAATCTTTTTTTAGTATGTCATAAACTTTTTTACCATAACAAACTACTTTAACCTTCTTGCCCAGTTTTAATAGTTCTTTTATACGTTTAACAGTTGCTTTACCGACATTTTGATTATAACTTCCGCATAAACCTCTATCAGAAGAAAATGTAAACAACAAATAATTTTCGGCATTAGGTTTTTGGCGCAAAATAGAAGGCAAAACATAACGAATGTTTTTGTTTATTTCTTCGTCTTTAACAGAAACCAAGATTCGTTTTACGGCAGTATTCAGTAAGTTAGAATAAGGCTTACTTTTCTCAACCATAATTTGTGCTTTACGCAAACGGGAAGCAGCTACCATTTTCATTGCAGAAGTAATTTTCTGGGTCGATTTGATACTTTCTAACCTATTACGTAACTCTTTTAGCCCTGCCATATTATGCTGCCTTTTTCTTACATGAAAATTCTTCCACAAATGAAGCAAAAAATGCTTTTAAGTTTTCAATTAACTCGTCAGAAACAATTTTTTTATCTTTTA
>JAZRHJ010000275.1:0-10006 GCA_045644695.1 Alphaproteobacteria bacterium
TATTTGATTTTCGTAAACTTTCAATATCCTTAAACTCTCTGTCAATTGCGCTTTTACCACGCAAATTTAACAAATCGTTTTGATTAACCAAATAATCTAAACTGTTTAAAACAAAATCGGTATTATTAAAAAGCGGAATAAAATATGTTTTATCCATATAGGTGTGTGATTTAGACCAAAAATCGTTATGAATAAAATCTGTATCGGTAACAACAACCATGTTAAATTGATTGTCGGCATTTTTACCATGAATTGCTGCTGCCATAATTTTAGGATTATTATCAACCTTGAAATGAGGCAATATTTGTCTTGGGTTTAAGCCGTCATAAACAACTTTATTAGGCATTAAAGATGAAATTTTACTTGCTTGCATCAATGGGATAAAATCTATATTTGCATTTTTTTCAGGTAGAATAAGGGAGGCTGACGACAATAAAACACTGTTCAAATTTTTTGTAATAGGGTGATTAGGATTTAAATTTTCTTTCTTTAACTTAAATTGTATAATATCTTGTGTGTAAGCCGGATTGTTTTTATAATTTGTAGTTGCATCAACCATAATTGAATTATCTAAATCGGCAACGACATATTCACTGTAAAATTTAATTCCCCAAAATGCAGCAAGTTCACCCAAATCAGACGGTACAAACGGATAGTTTGTCGAAGAATATAATCTGGTTGCTTCGGCAGCACTGTCTAACAACAATAAAATATTTCCGTAATTGCTGGAATATTTTTTTATTGCTTGTATCATATCATTGTCTAAAGGTTGCGGATGTACAATCATTAAAATATCAGGTTTTAAATCTAAATCTTCGGGCTTTTGCACTTTTTTAACATTATAAAATTGACTGATTTTATTAATAACTTCCCAAGCCTGTAAAACCATATTGTCTTTTCCGCCTTCACCATTAATCGGTAATGAAGATAAAATAGCAACGGTTTTTTTTCTGTTAGATAATTGATAAATTTTTTCTGTTATATCTTGTTCTAATGAAGCCATGCGACTAGGTGTAAAAAATTCAATAACCTGTTTATTTTGCAAAGTATCACTCAAAGTTAAGCCAAATAATGCATTTTGATTTATATCAATAAGTGCAATGGGCTGAAGACCGTCTGCTATTGCTTTATCTTCTGTGCTGTCTAAATTTTCAGGATGATAAACTTTATAATCAAATCTGCCGTTGGACATATTTTTATATTGTATAAGCAAATTTCTGACCCGGTCAAACATTTGCCTCATCGCAGAATTTCTTTGCTCTAAAACTTTAGAAAAATATAATTTTGCAGTTACCGGTTCTGTTAAATTTTGTAAGATATAAACGGTATTCTTATCTAATGTATGTAATTTATCTTCGCTAAAGTCAATTTGAGTCCCTCTGGTCAAATTATTTGCAAGTAGGTTAAATCCCATAAACCCGATTAAAAGAAAAAACCAGGCGAAAATATAAAAGGCTTTATTGGTAGATTTTAACCAAGCAGAAATTCCGGCAGTCTTAAAACTTATTATTAAGATGGTTGTAAAGTTAAAAAGAACAATGATTGATACAAAAAACAAAATATCTCTTAATTCTACAAGACCAGACGTAATGCTGTAAAAATGTGTTAAGAAACTAAAAGAAGCAATGGCATCAATTATATAATCAGGCATAAATAGTCTAAAAAATGACAACACAAATTCAATTCCGCTCCAAAAAAAGATTAAGTTTGCCACCACAGCCAATACAAGGGCAATTACCTGATTTTTGGTAAGTGCCGACATGGTTTGAGAAAGCGAAAGCATACAACCGGCTAAAATAAAACTGCCTAAATAACTTATCATAATAACATTGTTGTCCGGATTACCAAGTATGTTTACGGTTAAAATAAAAGGAAATGTCAGCAAAAGGGATAATGCGCAAAAAATCCACGATGCAAGAAATTTACCCCAAACAAGCGTTTCAAGAGAAACAGGCATTGTCATAATTTGTACAATGGTTTTACTCCTAAATTCTTCAGACCATAACCGCATAGAAATTCCCGGAATAAATAATAAATATAGCCATGGTTGATACCAGAACATAACGTTAAGGGTCGCTTGTCCTCTTTCAAAAAAAGCACCAAAATAAAATGTGCATGCAGCATTTAACAATAAAAAAGACACCAAATAAACATATGCTAAAGGTGATATAAAATATCTTAGCAGTTCATTTTTTACGACAGTGAACAGTTTTTTCAATGTACTAACTCCTTATTCATTTGAAATTGTTAATTTCGCAAATGCTTCTTCTAATGATTTTGTTTTGCTTTTTTTCAAAATATCTTTACAAGTGCCGTCGGCCATAATTTTTCCTTTATTTATCAAAACAATTCGGTTGCATACGGTTTCGGCTTCATCGAGTAAATGAGTAGAAATAATAATGGTTTTATTTTTCCCCATTTGGCATATCAATTCACGCATGTGTGATTTTTGATTTGGGTCCAGCCCATCAGTAGGCTCATCAAGCAACAATATATCCGGATTACTTAATATACTTTGAGCAAAACCGACACGCCTTAAATATCCCTTTGATAATGTTTCAATTTTTTGATTTAAGACATTGTCTATTTTAGCAAGTTTAACAGCGTGGTTAATTGCTTCTTGTGATACATTTCTTAAATCGGCCATATATTTTAAAAACATTTTAACGCTCATATCTGGATATAAAGGAGAACCTTCAGATAAAAAACCTATTTTTTCTTTGGCCTTTTCCGACATATCAGCAATATTTAAACCATCAACAAAAATTTGACCGGAAGTTGGTGCTAAAAAACTGGTAATCATATTCATTAAAGTCGATTTTCCGGCACCGTTTGGACCTAATAGAGCAATAATTTCTCCTTTTTTTGCACAAAAATTAAAATTATCGACGGCAACAATATTTCCATATATTTTTCTGATATTTACAAGTTTAATGCTTTCAGTCATAATTTTATTCCTTCTTATAAATTTCACCTCCGGTCATAGCCGAAGCAATGCCGGTGGTACTCGGAAATGTAATCGGTAAAGAATATATTCGGCGTGCTGCTAAAAAAGCAATGGCACTGGCATCATTAAGTTTAAACTCAAGTTCATGTTCTGGTATAAAAGCAATATTCATGCTTTTTAGTCTGTTTCTTAAAAATCTTAATAATGTCGGATTTTGAGTCCCGCCGCCGCATACAACAGCTTGAGCCGGAACTTCCGGTAAATAAAAAGCTAAAGAATAAGCAATGGCTTCTGCTACAAAATCGGTAACCGTAGCCGCCCCATCTTCTAATGACAAACCTTCTAAATGTTCAGTTTTATTGTTAAATTCGTTTCTATCAAGTGTTTTAGGCGGATATTTTGCGAAAAAATCATGTTTTAGCATGGTGTTAACAATTTTGGGGTGTATATTGCCTGTTGCCGCACACTTTCCGTTATAATCCATTAATACGCCACCATGTTTTGACATCCAATCATCAATAAGAGCGTTTCCCGGACCGCAATCAAATGAAATCATTTCACCGAAATGGCCAATCCACGTAATATTGGTTATTCCACCGATATTAATAAAAGCAATAGGTTTGCCCAAATTTTGTGCTATTGAGTTATAATATGTAGTGGCAATAGGAAATCCTAACCCGCCATTTAATATATCGGCATTGTGAAAATGAGTGACGACATCAATATTAGTTTTTTGAGCAATAATTTTACCTTTTCCTAATTGATATGTATAATGATTATCGGGCTCGTTACAAATTGTCGGTCCTTCAAGTCCGATAGCATCAAATTCAATACCTGTTTCGTTTTTTATGTCAGATATAACCGAACATAAAAATTCCGTTAATTCTTCTTCAACGACATCAATTAAAATTTTTTCTTCCGCGATAGTGCTTTTTTTTCCTAATATAGTGCGTATTTTAAAGCGCAAATTTTCATCAAAGGTAAAGCGTTTTGTAAAAATAGTTTCATAAATATCAATACCATCGGTTGATACGACAGATGCTTTTATTCCGTCAAGAGACGTTCCGCTCATTAAACCTAAAATGTTAAGTGGTTTGATAGTCATTGTTAAAAAAATTTACCTCGGTTATTGCAATGTTTTAAATATATGCTAATATGCGTTAAAATTTAGTATAAAGGAAAAAATAATATGAGCAAATTTAAGTCTGAGTTTTTCAACATAATGGTTGAACGCGGTTTTTATAATCAATGCACTAATGACATAGGTTTTGATGAATATTTAGCCGATTGTGAAAAGAAGGGTATACCGGCAGTGGGCTATTATGGTTCAGATCCGACGGGAGACAGTTTGCATGTAGGTCATATTGTTCCTATTATGATGCTTAAGCATTTTCAAAGTTTAGGGCATAAGCCAATTATGCTTGTTGGTGGTGCAACTGCTCGTATCGGCGACCCTTCCGGTAAAGACAAACTTCGCCCTTTTTTATCTGAAGAAGCAATTAAACATAATATCGAAGGCTTAAAAACCTCATATAAAAAGTTTTTAAGGTTTGATGATAGCGCAAATGGTGCTATTTTAGTTGATAACTGGGATTGGTTTAAAGATGTTAATTATCTTGAATTTTTGCGCGATATAGGCACTTGTTATTCAGTTAATCGTATGCTCACAATGGATAGTGTTAAAAGCAGGCTTGAAAGAGAACAGCCTATGTCATTTTTAGAATTTAACTATCAATTGTTGCAAGGATATGATTTTTGCGTTTTATACCAAAAATATGGATGCCGTTCACAAATTGCCGGCGCAGACCAATGGGGCAATATTACATCAGGAACCGAGTTAGGGCGTCGTCGCTATAATGTCGAATTATTTGGATTTACAAGCCCAATCATAACAGATGCAAGCGGTAAAAAAATGGGTAAATCCGAAGGAAATGCCGTTTGGATAAATGATGATAAACTTTCTTCTTATGACTATTATCAATACTTTAGAAATATCGGAGATTCTGAAGTGGGTAAATGTTTAAGAATATACACAACTCTGCCTATGGATGAGGTAAGAAGGTTAGAAGCCTTGCAAGATAAAGAAATTAATGAAGCTAAAAAAGTTTTGGCTTTTGAAGCAACTAAACTGTGTCGAGGTGAAGATGAGGCAAAAGCCGCCATTGAAACTGCTACAAAAACATTTGAACAAGGTTTAACAGGGGATAATTTACCGGTAATAAGTGCCGATTTAAATAGCGGTATAAGTGTTTTAGATGCTTTCTTACAAATTGGGTTTGTAGCATCGAAAGGTGAAGCAAGACGCCTTATTAAACAATCCGGTCTTAAAATAAATGATAAGGTTGTTACTGATGAAAATTATCAAATCACATCTGCCGACTTGATTAACGGAGAGGTAAAATTATCTCAAGGTAAGAAAAAACACGGGCTAATAAAATAAAAAAGGAGGTTTAATCCTCCTTTTTTAATGATTATTATTTATTCAAAAATCCAACTTATTCTATTTTTATTTTCGCACTTTTTATCTGCATCTTCTTTTGAAACAGGTAAAGGGTTATCACTTCCCCATTCAAATTCGTGTATACCCGAATTATTGCTTATAATAAATTTTTGTAATCCAAAATGGTTTTTGGTTCCTATTTTTAGTATTGCAATTTTTTTACATGCTTTTTTGCTTAAATTATCAAGTGTTAACATAAAATTACGTTGTGATGGCATAACCATATCACCATTTTCATTTTGCCCGATAATATATTCTCTGCCGATAGAACTCATAATTTTCTTATTACGAACAAGTTGCTTTGGAGCAATAGAATTTTTTATCACATTTTCATTATTTAATCCCCAATAATCAGGCTTAAGCTTGTAATGATTGCGAATATTGTTTGAAAACTCATATATTTCTTGTTCAATATTGGCATAATTTTCTTTAGGCAAACTGCTAAATAAAAAAGCAAGAGTTGCTATCAGTAATAAACCAATAGCAACACAAGCCATAATTTGTTTGTTTTTTATCAGATTTAGGAATTTTTCCATATCTGTTAGCCTCCCATGGCATCGGTAATTTGTTCTTGCATTTCAAACACGCCAAACACGGCCCAGGCAATAACACCGGATACGGCCAATAATGCAGCCATGTTCAAGATAGAGGCTTTTTGTTCAATCATATACACAGATTCTTCCAACCAGTCATTAGCCAGTTTTTCCAATGCGTCTTCAAAGTTATCCAATTCAGAATAAATTTTTAAGTCAGAAATAATTTCTTTATCAGGAAAATTTAAGCCTGTTTTCATTAACGATTGACCAAGGTTATCACCGTTTTTAATATAAATCATGGTTTTATCAATGCGTTCTCTTAAATACGGGTTTGAATCTCGTCTTAAAGATTGAAGAGCAACTGACACCGGAACACCACCTTTTACCAAAGCCGATAAAGCCAACAACCAAGTAATTCCCATAAATACTTTATATAGTGACCACGGTGGTGCGTTATCAATTATTGCTCTTATAGGACCTGTCCAAATACCGACAGTGGCATAAATTAAAAGCATTAGGGCCGGAAACATCGTAAATGCCATAAGCCAGTTGTCTTTAATCCAATATGAAATATCAACAACCGATTTTGCCGTTCCTACCCATTTAGTTCCGGGGGCAGCATCAATCATTGGTGGTACCATGTACGCACCAATAGCATACACAATTAAAATTGCCATCATAAACAAAAATGACGGATATGAAACCGCACTTCTGATAGGACGAATCATTTTTGTTGTACCTTCTGTTACTTTGATGAGGTTCATTAAAGCGCTTTCCAAGTCAGATACATCACCAACCGATAACATTAATCGTTCGCGGTTAGGAGCCCAACCTTTTAATGCATCAGAAAAAGGCACACCGTTTTGAAGAGCTTTTCCCCAACTTGCTAAAGCGATAGCCATAGGTTCTGACGGATTTTTTCCGCCATTTGTTATACCATCGTGAAGCATATCTAGTGCGTCCATTAAAGAGAAACGGTTTTTCATTAATGAGGCTAATTTACGAAATATTTTCAGACGTGTTTCGTTTGAAAAATTACAAATCATTTTAGCATAATACACTTCAATAGAGTTTAAAGAGCGTATTGCTTTGTTAAATTGTGATTTTTTCTCTTTAGCCATTTCTTTACTCCTAGTAAACCGGACGTTGGTCTAATAAGCCGCACCAACGTTCAACCTCATCTAAGTCAATATTTCCTTTTAACATTCTTTCAATTGCACCGTCTTTCATGGGACGACCGTCAAGTTCACTTGTCCAATAGTCAATTGCGCGTTTTGTATCGCCGCCAATCATTAATTGTAAAAACATAGCATCGGGCAATATAATTTCAGGCACAGACATACGTCCGCTAAAACCTTTATGCCCACATAGTCGGCATCCTTCACCGCGAACATAAGTATTTTCGATTCCAAACTCACCTAAAGCAGTTTTAAGACGTTCATATGAAGGGTCACCGTAGCGTTCTTTTATTGATTTACGACAATAAGGACAAAGTTTTCTGAACAAACGTTGAGAAATGAGACCTTTCATTAATTCGGGGTCGCCCAACATGTATGGTTGTACACCCATATCTCTAAAACGTGTAATCATGGCAGGAGCTGAGTTTGCGTGTAATGTTGACCACATACCGTGTCCGGATAAAGCACCTTTAAAACACAATTCTGCGGCAGATAATGAACGAATCTCACCAACCATCATTACGTCAGGGTCGGAACGAAGTGCCGCATTAAGTGCTTTAGTAAATTCTGCTTCTTTTTCTTCTTCGGTGTTAGCATTTGTCACAGGCATTTGTCTTGCACCCGGAATAGGATACTCCGGAGGGTCTTCCACAGTAATTAAGTTAATCTCATAGTTCTTTTCTTGAAGTAACTTAATCATATTTCTTTGCAAAGTGGTCGATTTACCGGAACCAGTAGGTCCGGCTACAATACTTAATCCGACAGGAACTGCTCTTAAACGATAAAACAGTTTTTCTTCACGCTCACCTAGACCTAATGCTCTCAAATCTGAACTTCCATCCGGATTATCATCGGCATACAACAAGCGCATTACTAAATATTGCGAACCAAATGCAATAGGATTAAACTGTAAACGAATAGCCAATACGTTATGCGGAAGCATTAATTTTCCGTTTGAACCTCGTAAAGGTGTTTTACCAAGTTTTTGAGCGCCTTGAAATTCGTTTTGAGCATAGTTTGAGTCTGAAATATCGGCAGATGCAAAAGCGGCACGAACAAATGCTTCACCCCATTCTTTATTATATTCCATTTGTCGTTGCATCATACCATTTACGCGAAACATAATAACGGCAGAATCTGCAACAATAACATGAATATCAGACACTTTTTGTGCGGAGGCTCTCGATATAACATTAATAAAGTCGATTTGCATCTGCATTTGATCCAGATTTTCACCATCGACATCCATAACACCGGAACCACGTTCAGCATAAGCATAAATAGCGCTAATTTCATTTAGGCTAACATATTCAGGTTTTTTAATAGGTATTTTTCTTTTTTTTATGGTTATTTCAAAGTTGTGTACCGGACCATCAAAACGGTGGTCTTTCGATACCAAATATGTACCATCGGAAAATAACGCAACCAATCGACGAGTTTCATCGCTAATTGCAATATCAGAATCTGGTAATGTTAATAATTTATTACCTCCGGAAAACAGCACTTGTAAAATGTTCTTCTTTTTTACTTGAACAGTTTCAGTTTCAGCCAAATAAGATGCTTTTTCTTTTTCATCGACGTTCTTATCGTCTGAAGTTGTATCATCAGCACTGTTTTTCGGATCTTCTATTTTCTTTTCAGGTGTATCAACCATTTTTACAGACAATCCATACTCTTACTTTACAAACATTCCATTAGCCAGTGAAGGCAAACGACTACTACCCATCATAGATTCTGACGGCGCTTGTTTTTTTACAGGTGCCTGCTTAGGTTTTCCGACTACAAGAGTTTCATCACCACCCATTTTCTCAGGCTCCATTGTGTCGGTAGTATAAAGATATTGTTTAGAGCCGTTTCTGCCAAAACGAATATGTTTATAGGTTATTTCTTCAACCACAAAACCTGAATGTAAAACAGTTCCTTTTCTTGCAACAAACGAATCGCCCATTTTATTTATCAATTTTGCAACTAAATCGTCACCTTTTCCGATAATATCTAAAATAGCATATTCTTGAGAGAGATCTATCGGAACTTCGGGCTCATCAATTTCGGTTAGTGAAGCACCCATCTCACCATTATTTTGTGCTGCAGCATCGGCTTCAATACGTTTTTTAAGTTGAATATTTTGAGCAGTTAAACTTGCGACAGTTCTGTCATGATTATTTTTAGCAGTATTTGCCGATTGAATCGTTTTGTTTGATAATGTAGTCAAACTATCAAGTTTTTGCTTAAAGTTTTCGGCAATTTCGTTTCTGTTTTCTTCAACTTCTTGTATTTTACTAAGCAATGCAGCATTTTCAGAAATCCATTTTTGCTTTTCTTGAAGCATTTTATTCATATACATATTTAATGCTTTTCTTTGGCGCAATTTTTCAAGTTCAATTTCTTTTTCTTTAAGCGCTTGTTGCTCTTTGTATACTTTAGCCTCTTGCTCTTTTTTCCATTCAAATTCTTGACGTCTTTTTTCTTCGAGCGCTGCAATTTTTTCTTCTTCGGCTTTTGTCCTTTGAGCTTTAATTGCTTCAATTTCACTACGAATTTTTTCACGTCTTAATTCTAATGTTAACAATGTCGTTTGTTTTTCAATATCAGACATTTGTGAAAATAAATCATTATCAATTTTTGATAAAACACTGTTAGCAAAAATGTCTATTTGCGGCTGAATTTGCGGTATTTTATTTTCACTGCTTGTTGCTGTGGCATTGTTTAGAGGTCTATTGTTTATATTTACCGCTTCGGCATTGGTTTTTTTAACAGGTGTTGGTTTTGTAACAACAGATTTTACCTCAGGAATAGAATCGCCCAATTCTAAATTAAATTCTTCATCACCAAATGCATCAATATC
>JAZRHJ010000276.1:0-6731 GCA_045644695.1 Alphaproteobacteria bacterium
TTTATCAATATTTATGTCGTGTTTTTTTAATTTTAATTCAAACGCATTGGGCTTATCGACAACTTCACACGGTTTGTTTAAGAGTTCGAGCCCGTCTTTGATAGAGCCGAAAATTTGTGCAAAACTGCTTGCTAAATGTCCGGCATTTCTAATAGCATTGGTCATTGTTGAAAACATGGACGTAACAAACACAACATTTGCAACACTCATATTATATTTGTACCAAAAATAAAAAACCAAAGCATACGAAATAATGTATAAAATATCAAATACACTTCTGGAGAGCCAGTTTAGTTTTGCAATTTTTATAAATTCTTTCTTTTGTGCTTTGGAAGCCTCCTTTATTGCCTTAAAAAACGTGCGTTTTTCATAAAAATAGTTAGCAAAACTTTTAACTAAAAACGAGTTAGCAACCGTATCAACAAAAACCCCGGTTGCAATAGCGTTCAATTTAGATTTTATTGCCGAATAAGATGAAATTTCTTTCCTAAAATAAATTGTAATAAGCATAAATGCAATATTTAAGGTTCCTAATATAAGAGCAAGTTTTTTATTGGCTAAAGTAATAAAAAACAGACAAGTGCTTATTTCTATTAAAGGCAAACAAAAACCAAATAAAAGATGCATGTACATGTTTTCAACATTAGAAGCAATGTTCTTTACTTTTCCGGAAATGTTACCACTCATTTCTTCTTCGAAAAATTTCATAGAATGTTTATGCGTCATTGCAAACAGGTCTTTGGCAACTTTTGCATTAAAAAACGGCACAAAATGTGCTTCTACTACATGTCTTAAAGCATCTCCTGCGCTTAAACACAGCATAACTATCGCAAACCACGATATATATTTGACAAGCTGATAAACAATGTCGTCATATTTATCAGGAGTGGTTATAACTCCGATAGTTTCGGCCACCAAATATTTTTGAATTTGCATTAAAACAGCGGCACACAAAAACATTAAAAGCAGCAAAATAACCATATATTTTGCTTGTTTTACATATTTATAAAGAAATTTCCAAACCCTAATATTGTCCATAAATTGCTCTTTCATATTTACGGGCCGCATTATACACTTATAAGGTTTTGTTTTCAAGCAATATTTGAAGGGTTAGCGTCTGTGTCTTTTGTTTTTTCTTGGATTTTTAAATTTAAACAAATCTTCATCTAAAGGAGCGTCTTTAGAAGCATTAAACAAAGAAATTGTAACCTCAATATTTTGAGGGTCAACAATTTTCCATTGTTTAAGTTCGAAAGGCGAATTTGAAAAAACTAAAGTGATAGGCCCTATATCGGCAGATTTTGTATGCTCTAGAGTAATTGAAGTACTGCCTGCATCTTTATAAAAATCTCTAATTTTAAGATTTTGGTTATCAATTTTAATATTATCGGCCAAAATCATAGATGCGGGGATATCTTCATAATCGATATTTGTAATTTGATCTAACTCTTTATCGTTAAAAACAACATATTCGCCGTTGCCGACAATTAAAATTGAAGTAGGGGCGTCATATTCCATTCTTATTTTGTTTGGTTTTTGTATAAAAATTTTTCCTTCGGCGGTTGAACCGTTGCTTGCGGTTTGCACAAATGAAGCATTTAAAGATTTCATTTGGTTGAGATATTGTTCAATTTGTTGCAATTCGGTAGCGGTTTGCGCATAAGCGCTTGATATAAAAAAAGAGCATATAAAAAAGAGTAATTTAAGCATTTTAATTTTCCTTAATTGTTTTGCATCAATATAATGCATTAAAAATAAAATACAACATTTTTATTTCTTAATAAAATCTTAATATTTTTAAACGATTTTTATTTAAAAACCATAAGAATAATGCTTGATTAATAAAAATAAATTTGATATAATGGGATATCTTTAAAGAAAACGCGTAATATTATTATGCACGTAGGTACCATATATTAATTTGTATAAGGAGTTATGAGTAATGTTTAATCGGAAAATGCTTATAATAGCGATATTATCACTTGTTTATGTAAATCCGGTAAAAGCGTCATTAAACTGTTCGGTCCAGCCGACTTGCGAGAGTTTGGGTTATACGATGGAATCTGACGCAAATTGTGCAGAAGGTGGATATGTGTATTGTCCTTTTGATGCTAAATATAAAAAATGTGTCAGACCGGTTATTAAGCAAGATGCTTTTTGTGCAAATTTTAATTTAAGTTCATGTCCTGCAAATGCTCAATGCTACAAATGTGAAAGTCCTAACGGGGCTTTATACTTATTTAAAGGGTGTGAAGATGGTTACCTACAACAAGAATACTCCTGTGTTAAAACATATCAAACATGTGTTGAAGCCGGTTTATGGGATGATGGAAGCGAAGAAACCTGTGCCGGAATAATTAATATTACGTTACCTGATGCCACTACAAAAGTTTGTTATTATGATTGTTGTGAATATATAGATGAACAAGCGTGTGAAGTGGCGGCTGCAAATATAAATTCAGAATGTACATTAAAAGATGGTTGTTATTTACCCACAAGTTGTAAAGAAGGTTTTCATAAAGAAGCGAATGATACCAATTGTTCGGGCGGTTTATATAACACATTAAGCGGTGTTGATGCTAACGGATGCGGATATTGTGCAACCGAGTTTACCTCCTGTGAAGATGCCGGTTATTCTTCTGAACCAATTGTTGATGGTGTGTCTAAACCTATATATACATCAAGCGGTCGCTTGCAAACATTTTGCGTTGCTCCGTCAAATGAAGATGCGTGTAAAGAAGCGTTCTTTAATGCAAACTGCGTTAAAGACGAGGATGGCGGTTATAAAGCAAACGGTTGTAAGCAAGAAGTTACAACTTGTGAAGAGGGATATGTGCTTGTAACAGACTTAGCCGGTTGTAAAGGTTGCAAGAAAGATTGCGAATTTGATGATTTAAGCACCTGTGAAGCAGCAGAAAAAAATATTAATACAGTATGTAAAGAAGATGAAGATGGCTGTTTTGTTGCTGATACAAAATGTAAAACCGGTTTTATAAATGATGTTACCCTTTGCGAAGGAGAATATTTAACCGCAGGTCTTGAAAATACAGACGCTAACGGATGCGGAACATGTTATGAGTCAAATTGTGATTATAAAACAGGTGATGAATGTCAAAGTAAATATACCAATTCGGAATGTGAAGAAACATCGACCGGTGGTTGTTTTGTTCCGATAGGTTGTAAAGAAGGTTTCTATAAAGAAGTCAATGATACAAATTGTGCATCAGGTATATATACCGAACTTGGTGGTGTTGATGAATACGGATGCGGATATTGTGCAACCAAGTTTACCACTTGTGAAGAGGCTGGCTATGCTTCTGAGCCAATTGCAAACGGTAAACAGGTATATGTTTATTTATCAGATGGCCGCAAGACAATGTGTATGGCGCCGGTAGACGAAGATGCTTGTGAAGATGCGTTCTTTAACTCTAAATGCGTAGATGACGGCAATGGAAATTATAAGGCAGACGGCTGTTTACAAGAAAGTGTATCGTCATGTGAAGAGGGTTATCAAAAAGTAACTGACTCAGCCGGTTGTAGCACATGTAAAGCGGTTTGTGAATATTATGATGAAGCCGCTTGTACGCAAAAAAATGCAAATTCGGTTTGTGCGCCGGATACTAAAGGTTGCTACATAGTGACAGGTTGTAAAGCAAACTACTACAAAGAAGCCAATTCGGCAAACTGTACACAAGGTGAGTTTAGCACACTTGGCGGTGTAGATGCTTATGGTTGCGGATATTGTGCAACTGCCCACTCTACTTGTGAAGAAGCCGGCTATGCTACAACAATTGGCGCTTGTACCGATTTGGCGCCAGAACCATGGCCTGTATATGCCGCTGACGGAACAGTAATGAGATGTACATCTTGTGGTTCACCAAAATGCTCCGAAAGTGAAAAGAGCAGTACAAGATGTGAGGCAGCATATACAAATTCGGTATGTTCTCAAGCGGATGATGGTTGCTACAAGCCGTCGGGATGTAAAGCAAACTACTATAAAGAAGCAAATGAAACAACTTGCGGAAGCCATGATGAATATATTTATACAACAATAAGCGGGGCAGATGCATACGGATGCGGATATTGTGCATCGACATATTCTACATGTGAACAAGCCGGATATTATACCGATGCAGAAGCATGCTCTACATTAAATAATCCTAAAGTGCTATATTTGGCAGATGGTAAAGAAACAATTTGCCAAGATTGTCAGTCAATTAGTTGTCAATATAACGATAAAGCCGAATGTGAAAGCGAGAATGCAAATTCTGAATGCACTGAATCTAAATATCATGAAGGTTGCTACGCTCCGACAAAATGTAAAACCGGCTACTTTACTAATACAAACAATTCGGTAGATTGTGGTGATAGAAGCGATATAGGTATCTCTGGAATCACGCAATGGACATTTGCAACAGATGCATATGGTTGTGGAGAATGCTTGTATACGTTCAATAGTTGCTCGGAAATCGGTATGGCAGATGCTTCAGCATTAGACACTATTGATTGTACGATTAGTGCGCACTTTAAATTGCAATCGGGTACAACGGTTGAATGTTGGAGATATTGTGTTCCTAAAGTAGGACAATGGACAACTCCGGATGAATGTGAAGAAGCAAACAAAGGTCATGTTTGTGAAATTATGCAAATTCCAAGTACCGAAACGTACTATGTTCCAACATCTACATGTAAATCAGGCTATATCTTAAAAGATGGTAAGTGTGTAGCATCTCAAACATGTGAAAACATATCAACAGGAAGTGATTATATGAAATATGCAACAAGCGGCTCATCATGTCCGTCAGGTTATAATCTGTCTGGACCGGTACAAGTAGATGGCATGGTTTGTACAGAATGTTGTAAGTATGCTGGGCAAATGAGCTGTGAAAATGCGAACACCGGTAAGGTTTGTGAATATGTCGCTGACACTGGTTGCTATGCTCCAACATCTACATGTAAATCCGGATATGTTCCTTCATCTGATGGAAAATCATGTGTGGTTGAAACTTGCAGATACGATTCTTTATCTGATTGTGAAGCCGCACATCCTGGCTTTAAGTGTGAAGAATATTACATCAGCCTGCCCAATGATCCGACGTAGAAATGAGTAAAGGAGAAAATTTCGTGAAAGTTTCTAAATTTTTGAACAGTGTCTTAGTGTCTAATCTTAATACTTTATAATGAGGAGTTGAATTATGTTAATTAAAAAATTTTTAAGGTTGATAGTTATAGGGTTGGCTATTTATGCTCCTTTGCAAAGTTTTAATGCAGTAGCAGTAGTTGGGGCTCCGACATTAGGGTTAACGCTAACTTGTTACAGACCAACATCTACATGTAAATCGGGTTACACTCTCTCTGATGACGGAAAAACATGCGTGGCAGATGCTCCTGTTTGTGTGTATGTTGACCAAGCCGATTGTGAGGCTAAGAACCCAGGTTATGAATGCGCTATAGTTTCCAGTAGTGACAATGGTGGTGGCCATAGTGCTGGAAACGGTAACTAGGTAACGTAGATGGAAATGAAGATATTAATAAATAATATAACCCTAGAATAGGAGTGGAAGTATGTTAAATAAAAAAAATTTTTGGTCATTAATTTGTTTTTTAGCGATTTCTTGTCCTATAAATGTCGCTAATGCTGAAGATTGTTACATGCCTATTGGTTGTAAGTCTGGTTACTCGTTACAAAATGGTAGCTGCGCTTGTGATTATTCAAGCAAAGATGCATGTGAAAGAGACAATCTGGTGTATGAATGTACGGCAGACAGCAATGGTTGTCATACTCCAACTAAATGTATAGCAAGGACATCAGGAAATGTATGTTTTCTTGAAACAGATCCTGTAGACTGTAGAGATGATTACATGGTTACGGGTTGTAAATCTATAGGCACAGAACAATATGTGCCGACAGGTTGTAAATATTATACACAAGCAGAATGTACAGATGATCAAATATATACAAATAGTTGTTCAAAATATAGCGACCTTAACTGTTGGGGACCTAGCGGAGAATGTAAATATAAGAGTAAAGATTGCGAATCTTTAGGATTGAGATATACAGGTGACTATAGATGTAATGGGATGTGTTTTGCTAAAGATAAAGTAACTTGCGAAGCATCAGGTTATGAATGTGTTGCCGTAAAAGACCCGGTAGAAGGTAATGGTTATGTAACAACTGATACATGTGTTAGTGGTTATACCCTAAAAGATGGTAAGTGTGTATCAAATTGTCAATATGCTGATGCAAGCCAATGCCAAGGTAGCAATGTATATTCAGTATGTGAGCCAGATAGCAACGGTTGTTATGTTCCAATTAAATGTGGCACATCATATACAAAAGATGTTTCTACATGCGAAGGTTATACAATTCCTGCTATTGACACAGGAGGCGTAGACAGTTTTGGTTGCGGAACTTGTTACGAAACATATATTGTGCCATTAACTCAATGTGAAGCAGAATATCCAAACTTTAAGTGCGAAGAAGTTAGACATCCATATAGCGGAGAGGAAGGCTATGCTCCTCGTGGTTGTAAATCGGGTTACACTTTAACAGATGGTAAGTGTGTAGCATCTCAAACATGTGAAAACATATCAACAGGAAGTGAGTATGTTAAATATGCAACAAGCGGCTCATCATGTCCGTCAGGTTATAATCTGTCTGGACCGGTACAAGTAGATGGCATGGTTTGTACAGAATGTTGTAAGTATGCTGGGCAAATGAGCTGTGAAAA
>JAZRHJ010000277.1:0-6119 GCA_045644695.1 Alphaproteobacteria bacterium
TCCAGTGGCTGTACATATCTTTAAGGTTGCCACTGTTAAGTGTATCGCTTTTATTCCATTTTTTTAATTCGGGATGCTTAAGTATGTACTTATATTCGTCCTTAATGAGGTTATTAAGTCTGGCTGTTTCAGATTTCATACATAAACACAATTCATCGTCAGTTTTTGCTTTTGCATAACAGTTATCATAAGCGCTTGTATCTAAGGCATTTACATTAAAAGAAAATAAGCATAAAGCAGAAAATAATAAAAATTTATACATGATTTCCTCCGAAATATTATACTGTAAATAGTGTATGAAAAAAAGTTTTAATTGTCAATTGCTTTGTAGGGTTTGCCCTCTCTTAAAATTTGTTGAGCCTGCGCTGTATATGAACCATCATCATTATGTGTATAAAGAGGAGGTAAAATTTTTGTAGGAGTTTTAGAATCTTTTTGTGCAATTATCATAACTCTTTTGGCATTTTGTTCTTTTTTTGAATATAGTGGAATTAGTTGTATGCTTCCCGCTTTTGAATGTAGCGTCGTCAATATTTGCGTAACTGCTTCCGCTCTGTTTATAAGATAAAGGTATCCGAAAGGTTTTAGCATTTTTAGGCAAAACAAAATCCACGAATTTAAGTCCATTCCGCTATGATTATGAGCAAGAGCTTTACTTACATTAGGAGAGGGCATATCATTTAACGAATATGGCGGATTTGATATTACATGGTTAAAAGAGCATGGGTTTACCGGAAGTTTTTTTTCTTTAATATCGCAATTAAAATATGTCAAATTATCAAACCCGTTTTCTTTAGCGCTTAAGTTAGATAGTTTTGCCAGTTCGGGTTGCAATTCTAACCCGAAAATTTGATTTTTTCTAAATCGGTATGCTAAACAAAGCGAAATTCCACCTGTTCCCGAGCCGACATCTAATATATTTTCATCAGATTTTAAATTATTTATAAGAGATGATAAAAGCACAGCGTCAGATGAAGCCCTATACCCATTAACAGGCTGAAAAATGCTGATTTTTTTATCAAGTAAATAATCAAAAGTAAAATCTGACATATATAGATACTCCAATATTTTTTTACATTTATAACATTAAAAAAATTTTTGTTAAGTATTTTTTTAAAAAATATTTGACAGATAGCGGAAAAAATGGCAAAATCAGACAAAAATAAAATTAGGAGATAAATATAAATGTCAGATAATGTTTTGCTTTATGATGCTGATGGTAATCCGTTGGTTTTAAATTTATTAAAAGAAATATCGCGAGAACAATTAGCGGAAAATATTTTTAAGACCAATTTGGCATCTGATGAAAGTGAAGGTTTTATCAACGCATTGCTTACGAGAGTGCCGTTAAATGAGGAAGGGCAACTTGCAGTGCCACTTTCGGATACTAATATACAAAATTTTATCATAGGCTACGGCGCATCAAAAATAATTAACCAAGCATTAGATGAAAATTTATCAAAAGGCTACGGCACTTTGTTTACTTATATTGATCCGGTTAAATATCCTGACGATGGGGTTATAGAAGTTGGTGAAGATACACTAAAAGAATTAAAAAATATATATGCAAATATTGCTCCGGAAATGGTTGTCGCGCAAGATATATGTGATGTTCAAAGTGAAATTTATACAACATTAAGAGGTTACAATCCCAAACAGGTGACTTCGTTTCAGGCCAATCGTATTCAAGAAAAATTTGAAGATTTAACTCAATATCTTAATTATGAACAAATTGCTGCCGGCTATTATAATATTTCCATTATACACCGTGCATTGTTAGCTGAAAAAGATGTATATAATCCGAAAGATAACAATTCTGAAAAAGAGTGCTTGTATAAAGTAATTGAAAACACTTCAGATTATAAACGTATACATTATTGCGTTAATCGTTTAGGCCCCAATTATAAAGATAGGGGAGCGGTAAGAGCTGCATACCGTAGAGCGCTGGCACAAACAACTGTTCCGGCAGATTTATGCAAAATTCACATTGCACTGGCCGAATGTTATATAGCAGACAATAAACCAACTGTCGGTTATTCGGGAAAAGAAGATAATGAAGATATGCTTTTAAGAGCGCAAATGCATTATGAAGATGCGCTTAAATATGCTCAAGACCCAGAAAAACCCGCACTGATTAAAAAGATAGGTGCGGTACAATTGCAACAAGGTAAAATTGATGAATGGACCGAAACTCAAACATTTTTTGCTATGAAAATTCTTAAAGGCGAAGAAAGAATTCATACACTGTTAAAAATTGCCGGTAAAAATTCAAAATTATCGAAAGAATATTTAGAATTTGCACTTGAACAAACGTTAAAATCTCGTAAGATAGAAAAAATAAAGAAAAAACCGTTAGTTGCTAGAATAGCGCACTATTTAAGGCCTATTTATGAGAAAGAAAACAATAATGAAGCATTGGAAAAAATTGATGCAACATTGGCAAAATTCAAAAGCGGAAAGTTTTTTGAAAATCCGTTGCAAAAATATAACAAAACATCAAAAACATACTAAATAAAAAAAGAGGCTCTTGTGATAAGGCCTCTTTTTTCATTAATTAAACAGTTATTCAAACGGCAAAGTTGCCCGATTATCTGCCTCAAGTTTACCGCTTTTTTTGTTGTAGACCATACCTTGAGAATAAATAGCATCTTCGGGATTTTTTTTGCTGTATAGGTACAACTCGATGTTGATGATGCACTCAATGATTTTTGCAATACAAAAACACGCTATAATGGTGCATAAAACTAGAATAATTATTTTTGTAACAAGCATAAAAATTGTGTTTAAAACGGTGAATAATAATTAAATATTGCTCCCTAGCAATAATACAATTTTTTAAAAAAGTAAACCTTTTATTTTTTAGACTTGTTTTTATATGATAATATGATATGGTAACGGCAGGTATATTATATTTATAACTAAAAATTGTGTTTTATGAAAAAGGTAAAAAACGTATTATTAGTTTTGCTGACGCCTCTTTTTGTGTTGCTGGTTTTATCGGTGTTAAGCGGCTATAAAGAATTTGCATGGGAAGGAATGGCATTTTTTATTTCCGTAATATTTTTTGCACAGATTTTGCTGTGTATTGCAAATTCTGACAAATTGATAGAGCCGATACCGGGATACATAATTTCAGGTACTTTATATGCTTTTATTGTTGCGGATATGACCAAAGACTATACAGATATCTTTGCTTTCTTTGCAATGATAATATTTGCATACACATTGTTTTTTGTGAGTTTTCCTTATATTATTAAATGGGCCAAAACAGGCAAAATTTCTAAACATAAAGAGCGGAAGTCTTAAAAAACTTCTGCTCTTTAATTATAACAAAACTGCCAAAAACAGCAGAAAATTTTATAAGACTAGGAAACACGTTGGCACAAATTGCTTTTAACTAATGATTTTAATATAGTTCTTCCTGCTTTTCTTATTTCTTCATCATTATCGTCGCTATCACTATTTAAGAGAGTAGAATATTTTTCGAGTATGATATCTCTGTTCTTATCGGAAATATTGCAAACTAGACTATAATCGTCTTGAACACCGTTAACTTCAAGTTTGTTAATAATATTTAAGGTGCAATTTTCATCGTTATGTGAAGCAGAAATTGATGTGATTTTTTTGTAAACATCCATAAAACTATTTGTAGATAGTCCGTTATTTGGCGATTCTTTACAGTTGTTTATAAAAGATAAAACAGATGATAACGAATAATTTTCAAATGCTTTATATTGATAGTTGTCTTTATCTTCTAATAAAGAATATAAATTATCGAAACCGGTTAATTCCGAAAGCACATCATTTGGCACATAAATATCAAAATCAGATGTTTGTATGTGGCATATCTGGTCTTTTTTTCCTATAATTTTTGCATAGTCATACATTATGGCAAAAGTAAATTCTTCTTCATCAGGTGTGCATGTTTTTAAAGAGCCGATAAATTTATCAGAAAATTTTAGCATATTATATAAAGATTGTTTTTGTTCTTCTCTGGTTGATTTTATCTCTTTAATCGAGCAATAGTTTCCTAATATTTTAGACATAGTAACATTAAAAATTGTATCGGTAACCGTTTGTGCTACGGGAGTTTTACTGATATTGCCCATTATATCGGTTTCAGAGTATGTTGTAAATGTTTGCGTGACAATTTCGGTCGAACGACTTTTCATTGCCTCAAGTAACTCTTCTTGAGTTTTTTTATCAATGGCGCATATATATTTTTGACCACCTATTCCGGCCATATGTTGAGTGATATCAAACTCGCATTTATCATCTTTTGTGCCATTAATATCAACCAACACTTCAAATTTTGCGCCGCCAAACATTGCACCTAAATTGCTTAATTCCGGATTTGCTAAAGTAAAATCTTCATGATAAACACTGCAGTTTGTTGCAGCCTCTATAAGTTTGTCTGAAAAATTATACAGTTTTGCTTCTTCGGCCTTAAACGAAGCAGTAGCATTATCATCTTCAACAGAAAAAGAAATTTTCTCTGCGTTTGCATCGGATATAGTCAGGCACATAAGAACAAATAATATTTTAATCATTTTTCCTCCTGATATAAATTAAACTGTTTAATTATAGTAAATAAGCAGGCAACATAAATCAATAATTTTTTATAAAAACAGTGAACTTTTGCAGAAAAATTTAATAAATAAAACCCCGCACAACTTTTTTTGTTGTGTGGGGTTGAAAGATTTACTTTTTTTGGCTTTTATCAACGCGTTCCCGTCGATGTTTTTCTATAAGTTCGTTAATGCGTTTATTTTCTTCGTGAAATAAAACAAAAAAAGTAACTATGCCAACAATGACAATAATGCCGGGGATAACCGGACCATTTAAAAAATCCATAAAAGGCCCTTTAAAAAACAACTCAATTTTTTCCATATTGTTAAGTTTTTATTTTTTAACCGCAAGATGGATTATCTTCCTTATTCATGAGCCCATGCTACAAGTTTTTGCCATAAAGAGAGAAAAACGTGCAACATTAAAGCTATGAACATCATTAGCCAAAAAATGCTGGCAAAAATTGCTAACACTCCGAAAATGGCTGTCATTACTTTCCATTCTAACATGTATGAAACGATTGCCATTGGGATGCAAGAAGTTAGTAAAATAATCCCAACCAATTTAGGATTCTTCTCTAACCACAAAATAATGTTTTTAATGATTCTCATAAGTCTGAATTTTTTTTATAATAATTATTTTTGTAACTTGATATTAGTATTTTTATTAAACAAAGTCAAATATTTTTAAGTCTAATTTTCGGAAAATTTTTTTTATAAACTTCAACCACTGTATATGAACCATTATAATGCTTAATAATAGCAAAATTGCGGTGGTATAGTGCGGGAAAAAAAGAAAAACCCTCACAACAATAAAAATTGTGAGGGGTTAATAATGGTTGTTAGAGTAACTAATACGTAACAATCAATGAAAAAACATCGGAACATTTCATGGCTATTACAGGACGGACAGCATTTATATTTACTTTTGGAGTGTCAAAGCTGTCATGATAATGAAAATCCATAATAAATGCATTTTCTCGCAAACTACAGCATTCTGAGCAAGTCCATTGCCCTCTATAACGAGAGGGTTTATTTAAAGTAATTAACGCTTTAATTACACGCCCATAACAATTTTTTTCAACTTTGGATAGTTGATGAATGTCATACCAAACTATTTTTTCGTTCTCTTTGCATGGGTATGAAAAGTCTTCAAAAAACTTTTTAGCCTCTTCCCAAGTTAATTGTTGCTCTTTTATAGAAAATAGTTCTGAAGCGGTTAAGTCACCATATATAAAGCCGTCTTCTACAAGTTCAACAATTGCCTTAATCTTTTTATCCGGTATTCTTTTTTCTGAAAATGTATCATCTTCATACCAATAATATCCCGGCTTAATGGTATTGTCTTCATCTTCTTTTGCTCTTTTTTCTTCCAGTTCTCTATGATACGAAGGCATGAAAACTAAAATCAAAACAATAACAAGAAGAAGCGAAGTCACAATTAACATAAAAGTAGTGTTCATAATTCATAATATTTAAAAGTTTAACATAATTATTCTTATTAGTGAGGCAAATGTAGCACATTTTATTAAACAAAGTCAAATATTTTTA
>JAZRHJ010000278.1:0-7927 GCA_045644695.1 Alphaproteobacteria bacterium
TTTTGTTTACGATTCTCGTAAATCAGGTTCGATGACGACTTCTCATTTAAGATTTTCCGATAATCCGATTAAATCGGCATATCTTATCAGCAAGGGAGATTTTGTAGCGTGTCACCAGTTCTCATTTATGAATAAGATTGATATATTAAAAATAGCAAAAGATGGTGCAACATTCTTGCTTAATGCTCCATATTCGGCTGATGAAGTGTGGAACCATTTGCCGGTTGAAGTTCAAGAACAAATTATTGCAAAAAAACTAAAGTTTTATACCATTAATGCAATTGACGTAGCAAGAAAAACCGGTATGGGACAGCGTATTAATACGGTTATGCAAACATGCTTCTTTGCAATTTCTAATATTCTGCCTAAAGATGAGGCAATTGCTCAAATTAAGGCAGCAATTAAAAAGACATATTCTAAAAAAGGTGATGCAATTGTTCAAAAGAACTACGAAGCAGTTGATGCTACATTAGAGCACTTGCACGAAGTTGCATATCCGTTAAATGCTACATCAACATTTAATCGTTTGTCACCAGTACCTGCCGATGCGCCTGAATTTGTTAAAAAATTAACTGCAGAAATTATTGCAGACAGAGGCGATATGCTACCTGTTTCGGCATTTAAGGATGTTGTAGACGGCACATATCCTACAGGAACAACTCAATATGAGAAACGCTCAATTGCAACCGAAATTCCGGTATGGGATGAAAATTCTTGTATCCAATGCGGTAAATGTTCTTTAGTGTGCCCGCATGGTGTTATCAGAATGAAAGTTGCATCTGATGAAGAGTTGAAAAACGCTCCTGCTACATTAAAATTTGCCGAATATAAAGGTAAAGAATTCGCAGGTAAAAAGTTTATGTTACAAATTTCTCCTCAAGACTGTACCGGTTGCGGTTTGTGTGTATCTGCATGTCCTGCTAAAAATAAAGAAGATGCAAGCAAAAGAGCGCTTAATATGGATCATGTTGAAAACCACATGGAAGAGCAAAAAGCAAATTGGAAATTCTTTGAAACCATTCCTTACGTAAAAAGAACAGATGTTGTTAAAAACTTACCGAAAACAACACAACTTATTCGTCCGTTGTTTGAATATTCTGGCGCTTGCGGTGGTTGCGGTGAAACACCTTATGTAAAATTGTTAACACAACTTTTTGGTGACAGAATGGTAATTGCCAACGCAACAGGTTGTTCTTCTATTTATTCTGGTAACTTACCGACAACCCCATACACAAAAGATGAAAACGGTCATGGTCCAGCTTGGGCAAACTCGCTGTTTGAAGATAATGCTGAATTTGGTATGGGTATGCGTTTTTCAATTGATCAACAAACATCATTTGCTAAAACATTAGTTAAAGAACTTGAAAATGAAATTGGTCTAGATTTGGTTCAAGCAATTTTATCTAACGAACAATCAACAGATGCTCAAGTTGAAGAACAACGTCAAAATGTTAAAGCATTACGTGAAAAATTGGCAACAATTGATAGCGAAAAAGCAAAGCATCTTGATACATTGGCCGATTATTTAATCAAAAAATCTTTGTGGATTTTAGGTGGTGACGGCTGGGCATATGATATTGGTTTTGGCGGTTTAGACCATGCAATTGCATCAGGTAAAAATGTAAATATATTGGTTATGGATACAGGTGTATATTCAAACACCGGCGGTCAGCAATCTAAAGCAACTCCGATGGGCGCATCTGCAAAATTTGCCACAGCAGGTAAAGCATTGCCTAAAAAAGATTTGGGCTTAATTGCTATGTCTTATGGTAATGTTTATGTTGCTCAAGTTTCATTTGGCGCAAATGATATGCAACTTATTAAAGCATTGAATGAGGCAGAAGCATATGATGGTCCGTCACTTATAATTGCGTACTCACACTGTATTGCTCAAGGATTCAATTTGGCAGATGGTTTAAGCCATCAAAAAGATGCTGTTGAATCGGGCGCTTGGCCGTTGTACAGATACAATCCTGAAAACGTGAAGAAAGGTGTTGCTCCGTTGATGCTTGATTCTAAAGCACCGACCAAACCTTTGGCAGAATATATGTCAAACGAAACACGTTTCCAAATTGTTAATAAAGCAAACCCAGAGCGTTATGAAACATTGCTCAACAAAGCACAAG
This sequence comes from Alphaproteobacteria bacterium, assembly GCA_045644695.1. Lineage (GTDB taxonomy): Bacteria > Pseudomonadota > Alphaproteobacteria > RF32 > CAG-239 > JAFTYO01. The sequence goes on from JAZRHJ010000278.1 coordinate 2,127, forward strand.
AAAACGTAAATGAAAAACGTTCACTTTTAGAGCACATGGCGCAAATTAAAATATCTTAAGACATATTTTAATAATTCCCCCTTTATCAATTAAAGGGGGAATGTTGTTTTTAAAAAACCTCACATAAAAAGTGAGGTTTTGATTTAATTTTGGTAAAAGATTTATTTATTTTGGTTAAACAACCATTGTTTAAATTCTTCCATACTATGTATTTCAGGTATCCATTTTAATTCTTCCGGTAAATCGGAAGTAAATTCACATCTGTATCTTACGGGATGTGCGCCAACATTAATGGCTCCCGCCTGGTTATATATTCTATCATCAACTAAAACTGTTTCTTCTGCCTTTAAGCCATATTGTTCAAAACATGATTTCAACATATCTTCTTTAGCTGTATCGTGCATAAATTTGCCATGTTGAACGCATTCAATGACCAAAAAGTCTTTAATATCTGCCAACAAAGTGTTTAAAAATCTTTTTTTTGTATCAACATCAAAAGTTGCCGACATTGTAAACTGCTTATAACCTAATTTATTAAGTTCTTTTAATGTTTCAATTACGTTAGGATATAAAGGGCGATTTGTAAAAAATTCGGGAGAATGACAAAAATCATAATCCATATCTTTACCGAGAGTAGGGTGTGTTTTAAGTTCTAATGCTCCATATTTTGGTACAATCGGCAAAACTTCGGGCAGTTGTTCCCAAGTAATATGCCCGTACATTGGAGCATATTTAGGATGCTTGGTTAAAAAATTATAATAAGCATAGTTAAGATTTGCCAAAACTCCGTCTACATCCCAAAATATGTTCTTAATAGCCATTTATACCTCCTAATATTAAAGTTGATATGCCAAAAGATACGATAAAAAAAATAATAAGTAAAGATAATTAATTTTTTTGTTGTATAGTGTTTATATTGCTTGAAGTTTTGAAATAAATAGCATAAAATCAAGTGAAAAATTTAATAATAAAAATATTTTAAGGAGAATATATAAAATGTCAAAAGTGCTTGTTACATCTGCATTACCATATATTAACGGCGTGCTACATTTAGGTCATTTGGTCGGTTGTTTGCTTCCGTCAGATGTTTATGCCAGATATATGCGCATGATGGGAAATGATGTTTTATATATTGGAGGTACTGATGAACACGGTACAACATCGGAAGTTGGTGCCTTAAAGGCCGATATGGGTGTCCAAGAGTATTGCGATATGTTTCATAAACGTCATTATCAAATATGTCAAGATTTTGAATTGTCGTTTGATTATTTTGGTCGCACATCTTCTAAACAAAACAAAGAGGCAACATATCACATTTTTGAACAACTTGATAAAAACGGGTTCATTGAAGAAAGAACAGTTAAACAAGTATATTCGGTTGATGATAAAATGTTTTTGGCAGACCGCTACATTACCGGTACTTGTCCTCATTGCGGTTATGATAAGGCAAGGGGAGATCAGTGTGAAAATTGTACCAAAGTTTTAGAACCGACAGATTTAATTGAAGCCAAAAGTACAATTTCTGGAAGTACAAATTTAGAAGTTCGCGAAACTAAACATTTGTTTTTAAATTTACCAAAAATTGAGCCTCTTTTGAGAGAATGGCTCAAAACAAAGGAGGCATTTTGGCCAGAAGTTGCTTATTCTATTGCGCAAAAGTGGCTTAAAGAAGGCTTGCAAGCTCGTTGCATAACTCGTGATTTGAAATGGGGATTTCCCGTAAATAAAGAAGGCTTTGAAGATAAAGTATTTTATGTTTGGTTTGATGCCCCTATCGGTTATATAGGCATTACTAAACAATGGGCTGACGAAAAACCTGAAGAACGTAATTGGAAAGATTGGTGGTTAGATGCAAAAGATGTTCGCCATGTTGAATTTATGGCAAAAGATAACGTACCTTATCACTCAATTACATTTCCGACAACACTTTTGGGTACTAAAGAAAATTGGACACAAGTAGACTATTTAAAAGGTGTAAGTTATTTAACATTTGAAGGTGGTAAATTTTCTAAATCTGAAAATCGAGGCGTTTTTGCTGAAGATGCTATTAAAGAATTTGAGGCAGATTATTGGCGTTATTGGTTAATGAGCAATATTCCAGAAAGTTCGGATTCAAGTTTTACGTTTGATTTGTTTGCAGGAGTTGTCAATAAAGACCTAAACGGTGTACTAGGCAACTTTGTATCAAGAGTTTTGAAAATGACATCATCAAAAATAGGTAACGCTGTGCCGGCAGGTGGTGAGTTTGGTGAACTCGAACACAATTTAGTAAAAAATTTACAGACCCGAATTGATGATTATTTCCAGTATTTTAATGAACTGGAATTTAGAAAAGCATTTGCCGAACTTCGAGCTATTTGGGTTGAAGGAAATAACTATATTTCTGAAGCGGAACCTTGGACGGTTATTAAAGAAAATCCGGATAAGGCCGCTATGATTTTACGAACATGTATCAATTTAATTCGAATTTTTGCAATTTTAAGCGTGCCGGTAATGCCAAAAACTGCCGAAAAAATGCTTGAAAAATTAAATTTGAGGGTTGATACTTTTGGCATATTAAAAGGTTTTGATGTTAAAAAAGAGATAGAATTTATTAAACCTGAACATCCTTTTGAAGTTGGTGATATGCTGTTTGAACGTATCACTTTAGAACGTTTAGCCGAATTAAAAGTTAAATATGGGAGCAATCAATAATGAAATTTGAAAGTTTGCGGGGTTTAAGATTAACCGGTTTTGCCAAAATGCTACATAAGGTTTTTCTGGTTACTACATATCCGTTCAGACATAACCTGAAATTTTTGGGTTTTCTTGTGGTCGGTATAACTTTATTTGCTGCAATACCGATGATGCAAGGTGTTAGTTATAAGCATATTATAGATTGGTACACATTAAGGTATGATAAAGTTAAAAGCAATAATATTATAAAAAAGTTACATATTCCTGAACCTGCAGAAAGAAAACTTAAAAATGATTATAAAAAAAATTTCAAATTTAAGGAAACAGCGGCGCCTGATGCTCAATCTGTGTCTGATGATGTCAGAATGAAAATGGAAGGTAAAAACTTAAACAACGAACAAGTAAAAAGAAAAACATTCAAATTGAGTGCTTCTCCGTTTAAGTATGCAACGGTTAAAAATACTTGGACCAGAAAACAGGACGCAAATCAGGATAATAAAAAAGAGACTAGAGCACATTTTAAGAAAAATATACAGTTAAATTCATACCCGACTATTTATGATAAAAATAAAGAATTGGTCGAAATGCCCGAAATTAGAGACGAATTAACATATCGTAAAATTCCTGAATTAGCACTCAATTATGAAGAAAAACCAATACATGTTGAAGGAAAATCAATTATATTTAGTGCTAATGATTTATCAGTAGGTAAACATTACATTATACTTTACGGGATATATACAAACCCTAATAAATATGATGAAAAAGTAGCATACAACTACTTAAAAGAATTGGCCGATAATAAAGATATTGAATGTGAAATAGTTGCCTATACTCATCAAAATTATGCAACAGCTATTTGTTTTATTGATGGCAAGAACATTAATAAAAATATGGTAGATGCAGGTCTTGCCGATAATATTGCTTTATAAAAGAGGTTACGATGTGGCAACCGGTATTAATGATTAACGGTTTTATCTTAAGTATATTGGGATTAAGTATGCTGTTGCCGGCTACCTTTGATATTTATGATAATAATGCAAACTGGTCACCGTTTATAACATCGTTGCTTATAACAATATTTATAGGATTATCGCTTTTTTTATCGAATAGGGTGAAAATTGCTCAAATTACTTTAAGACAAGGTTATTTAGTAACAGCAACGTGTTGGATTAGCGTTTCTTTGTTTGCAGCACTTCCTTTTGTAATAAGCGGGTTCATACCTGACGTGACATCGGCAATTTTTGAAAGCGTGTCGGGGGTAACTGGCACAGGAGCAACGATTTTAACCGATGTTGAGGCTATGCCGCGCTCTATTTTATTTTGGCGTTCAATGCTAAACGGTTTAGGAGGTATCGGAATTGTGATTTTTGCGGTTGCTATGTTACCTTTTTTAGGTGTAGGTGGTATGCAAATGTTTGCTCGTGAAAATGCCAATGCTAATGATAAACTAATGCCAAAATTTGTAGATATGGCAAAGTGGATTATGGTTGTGTATATTGGTATGGTACTGCTTTGTGCGCTTTTATTATATTTTAGCGGTATGAATCGTTTTGATGCAATCAACCATGCTATTTCTGCAGTTGCAACAGCAGGTTTTTCAACCAAAAACAATTCAATTGCACATTTTAACAGTAATTTGATTGAAATTATTTTGGCCTCATTTATGTTTTTAGGTGCTTTACCCATGACATTTTATATTGCATTGTTAAAAAATAAAGAGTTTGATCCTTTTCATATAGGACAGATAAAATATTTTATTAAAACCATAATAACATTATCTTTTGTTGTGGCAATTTGGTTAAGTTTTCAAAGTAATATGAATTTTTTTATGGCCTTAAGATATAGCGCATTTAATATTATATCTGTAATTACAACAACAGGCATGGGCTCTACCGACTTTTTAGATTGGGGGATATGGACAGCAGTGTTTTTTACCATATTATCTATGCATGGCGGATGTAACGGATCAACAACAGGCTCTATTAAAGTTATGCGTTGGCAGGTATTAAAATCATATTTTCATAAAATGATAGTTACGTCCATTGAGCCTAACAGAGTAGTACCCATTAAGGTCGGAGAAGTTTCAGTAAATGAAAATGTTATAAATTCTGTGTTTTTATACGTATTTTTGTTTTTTGTTACCATTGGTATAACGGCAGTTACACTAAATTTTATGGGATATGACTTTACTACATCGGTATCGGCTGCCATTGCCAGCGTTACAAATACAGGACCAGGAATTACCACATCAATTGGAGTTATGGGCAATTATGCATTCTTTAGCGCTTTGGCAAAATATGTGTTATGCGCGGCGATGATTTTAGGTCGTCTTGAAATTATTACTGTTTTGGTTGTGTTTACTAAAGCATTTTGGAAAAAATAATATTGACAAATTGTGTGATAATTTGTATATTATAGAGTGTATAAAAATTATTAATAATAGGTATATGGAAAAATTTAGAAATGATGCGTTAATTAACGCCAGTATTATTTTTTGCGTGGTAGCATTCTACTTCGCATTCGGTCTTCCAAAGTTCTATTTCATTTTAGTCGTTCTGGCGAGTTTTGGTATGAACTTAGGTATTGAAGCCCTGTTTATAGAAGAAAAAGACTATCCGCTTGCCTCATTTATGGCATCATTGAGTATTTTAGCGATGGTGGTTTTAGGATATGTGCAAGCACATGTCGCTTTTACGTTTATCCCGTCGGCCATTACGGCAGGTTATATAACAGCAGCGGTGACAAGAGGGGAAGACGCTAATGTGGTAATAGGCGCTCTTATGAGTGTTTTGATGTTTGCATTAATTTGGATGTATAACATCGTCATGTTTGGATCGATTATGTAAATTTTAAGGCTCTCATTGTGAGAGCCTTAAAATTTTTTGTTTTAAATATTCCAAAATATAAATTCTGATTGCACTTGATAAATTATTTTTTTCATTTCGCATAATGTCAATCTCGGTTACTAAAGCATTTATACTTAATTTTTTTTCTTGAGCAACATTAAGCAAAATTTCATAAAATTCTTCTTCTAAAGTAATGCTGGTATAATGGCGTCCGGCAATAATTACGGAAATTTTTTTCATTTTATTTCTTTCTGAAACTGTCAATAGAAATAACTT
>JAZRHJ010000279.1:0-2992 GCA_045644695.1 Alphaproteobacteria bacterium
ACCGCTTGGCCTCCGACTTATTGTTGCAACCCAAGCAAAACCGGGAATAAAAAATGATATACTTAAAAGGGTGGTGATGCCTAAGTGAATTAAAAATTTAAGATAAGGGTTGTTTATCATAAATCTGTATGTGCTTCTTAATATGTTATAAATGTCAGGAAAGCCTACTAAACCACGACCGATACGGTATAATATGTGAAAAAATAATTTTCCGCATATCAAAATAAGCAATGACAGTGCTGCTATAATGATGAGTTTTATTATAGAATCAACAATTTTTTCTTTGGTAATAAATGGTTTTTGTTGGCAATACATACTAACAAAGAAATAATAAAATGAGTAAATATATAGGCCATATAAAAAGCCAAAAAACGGGTTGCGAAGCGATATTTCAAAGCCGGCAACGATATATGAACCAATGAAAGAAAGAAATGTCATGAAACATAAAATTGCTTTATTGTTACCGATAAATTCTAAAGTATCGATGAAAATTTGGCGAACAGACATTTCTTTTTTCATAAGGTTTACCTATTTTTTGTTGGTTTCCATAAATTTTTCAAGCCAATGTATATTGTATTGTCCATCAATATATTCTGCTTGAGAAATAATTGTTTGATGTAATGGTATAGTGGTATTCACGCCCATTATAATGCATTCTTCCAGAGCTCTTCTCAAACGCATTAAGGCACTGTTACGAGTTTTTCCATGAATTATGAGTTTTGCAATCATGCTGTCATAATATGGCGGAATAGTGTAGCCTGAATATATTTCAGAATCTACACGAACACCAAGACCACCCGGAGCATGCCATTCAACAATTTTTCCCGGACATGGTACAAATGTGTCGGGATCTTCGGCATTGATACGACATTCAATAGCGTGTCCGTTAAATGTTATATCTTCTTGTGAGTAACCCAATGTGGCACCGGCGGCTATTCTTATTTGTTCGCGAACCAAGTCTATACCTGTAATTGCTTCGGTTATCGGATGTTCTACTTGTAAACGAGTGTTCATTTCCATAAAATAGAATTTACCGTCTTCATATAAAAACTCTAATGTTCCGGCACTTGTATAACCAATTTTTTCAATGGCCTTACGTACAACTTCGCCAATTTTTTTGCGCTCGACATCGTTTAATGCGGGAGAGGGGCTTTCTTCAATAACTTTTTGATTGTTACGTTGTATTGAACAATCTCTTTCACCTAAATGAACTACGTTACCGTATTTATCGGCTAAAATTTGCATTTCAATGTGGCGAGGATTTTGTAAATATTTTTCCATATATACAACATCGCTTGTAAAAGCGGCTTTTGCTTCTGCTCTTGCCATTGTATATGCTTCTGTTAATTCATTTTCGTTAAAAGCAATTTTCATGCCTTTTCCGCCACCACCGTCTTTTGCTTTAATTATGACAGGGTAACCTATTTGGTTTGCCCAATGTATTGCATCTTCAATTGTGTCAAGGGCAGGCGACCCAGGTGTTACGGGTAAACCGGCATCAATAGCGGCTTTACGAGCGGTTATCTTATCTCCCATTAAACGCATTTGGGCAGATGTAGGGCCGATAAATGCTATGCCGTGCTTTTCTACCATTTCTGCAAAATCGGCATTTTCAGATAAAAAACCGAAGCCGGGGTGAATTGCATCTGCGCCTGTAATATGGGCAGCGGTAATAATTGCGGGTTTGTTTAAATACGAATCTGCCGAACGTGCAGGGCCTATACATACTGCCTCATCTGCTAAACGAACATGCATAGCATTTGCATCTGCTTGAGAATGGACCGCAACTGTTTTGATACCCATTTCTCGACATGCTCGATGAATTCGTAATGCTACTTCTCCGCGATTCGCAATTAAAATTTTTTCAAACATAAATTTTTCCTATTTTTATTATTCAATTACAATAAGCGGAGCCCCATATTCAACCGGATCACCGGCCTCTACCAAAATTTTAGTAACGCGACCTCCTTTGTGTGCCTTCACCGGATTAAATGTTTTCATGGCTTCAATCAAACAAACGGTATCTCCTGTTTCAACAGTGTCACCAATATGAACGTAAGTATCAGAAGTCGGATCACTTGAAAGATATACGACACCAACCATAGGAGATTTTACGGCATTAGGGTTATTTTCATAACTGTTTATTTCATTATTTGTTACCGTTTCTTCTTTTGTCTCAATTGTGGTGTTAATGGGTTGAGCAGGATAAACATTTGCGGGTGTATATGATGTGACAGTGTGGGCACTGCAATTGCGGGTTAGTGATATTCTGCAACTTTCATCTTCATATTCTAGTTCCGTCAAGTTTGTTTTATCCAATATTTCAGCTAATTTGCTGATAACTTTTGTATCAATAGGATTTGACATTCTTATTCTCTTTCAAAAATTAAAAATCAGTTTAGATTCATAACGTTAAAATTATAAAATTACAATAAAAAATGTTTACTTATTAAATTAAGAGTTTGTTAATATTTTAAATAGCATAATAAAAATTATTTGAAAAATGGGGATATCAAGCGTGAAATTTAATCAAATTGGTAAAAGTATGGTAGAAATTATTGGTGTGCTAGCTATTGTCGGTATTTTGTCGGTTGGAGCAATTGCCGGATATGGTAAAGCAATGACTAAATATAAACTAAATAAGCATACTATGCAAATTGGTACAATATTAGATTTTATGCATATTCATACAGATGAGTTAATTAGAATTAGAGATAGTATGAAAGCCGGTACTAATGGGCTTGATTTTAAGACTATGATGATAAAATTGGGTGCTATTCCGCAAGAAATGATTAAAGGTAATAATATTAAAGATATTTATGGTAATAGCATAGGTTTTGGTATTACTATTGCGCAAGGGTATTATTGGTTTGAAACAACAGTTGGGACAGGTGGTAATAAAGATGTTTGTATGAACTTGTTTGAATTGTCAAAACAAAAAAGAGGGGATATATATAGAGTTAAAATTCATAAAAACGGCAGTACTGCAAAT
>JAZRHJ010000280.1:0-3717 GCA_045644695.1 Alphaproteobacteria bacterium
TACAATGCCGACGGTGAGGGTACTCATATTTTATACGAAACTGTTGCAAAAGCAGTTTGCAATGTCAGAGCAAGTGCACCGCTTGAGTCGAATTGGAGCGAAGACATTAACGCAGACTATCAGCGAAGAGGTAAAAAGAATAAGTAAAATGTTTAAAATAACAAATTTACAACAAATAAGGAGGCGCCACGCGGCACCTCCTTATTTGTTTAATCCTTATTTTCGTCTACAATTTCTGAAATGCCGTTTTGTGCTCTCTTTGCTAATACAGATGCATTAACGCTTGATATGCAATAGGCATTATCCTTAAGAAAAATTATAGAACGGGTCTCGTTATCTGAAGTCGTGTCGATTACTTCGGGACTTTTTCTTTTAAGATTTGCTCGTGCTAAAATTCGGCGTACTTTATCCGAATCAGCAGCCTCAATACATATAATTTCTGCTACTCTCACAAATGCCTTATTTCCTATATTAAGAAAACTATTGTTCATTGTCGTACACCTCCTTTGCTTTTCTTCCAAAACCACAGATTGGCTCGTCCAAACTCATATCATAATGGTAAGTAATTATGCCTTTTGACAAATCTGAAATACTGAATAAATATATATGAGTTTGGGATATTTTAAGTACATTGCGACCTTTAAATCTTATGAAATTTTCCACCTGCGGTTTTAATATTCTAGTGACTTCATTACGGCTACCGCCAACTATGATTATTGAGCGACTTAAAGATGCCAATCTATTACATTTATCATTGAAGTCGTTTTGGTGATGGTTGCCACATTCCACTTCAATAAAATGTCTATGGTAAGGGCTTATGGTTGCAATAACATCGGGAATTATCATTCGGCCATCCGGAAGTTTAATATTATTCTCTTTACGCCCCATAGTAACTTGATTATAATTTCCTGTTTTTTCAAGGATGGTTTTAACATCCTTAATCATATAAGCGTGTTGAACGCTTGCGTGCTCACCAGCAAGTTTCATATGTTCTTGTTCGGGTGGTTCTTTTTTAAATAACATTCTATAAATTTGTTTGCCTAAATCGGTGATAATTAAGATGTTAAAAGGACGATATCCGGTAGACATTCTTTTTTTATCTAAAAGTCCCATATCGGAAAAAGTTTTGATTGATAGATAAGCAGCATTCATACTGGGCGGTTTTTCCTGTTTGTAAATAAAACTATTTATAATTAATTCCTTGGCCTCTTTTTCTTCAGATACACCGGAGGATACCAATATTCTAAAAATCTCTTTATCGCGTTTGCTGAGTTTTTCTAGAATATCTTCCCAAAAAATCACACTGCTTTCTTGGGCGTTATATTTATTGTTATAATATTCATTGTTCATTGTTTTTACGCTCCTTTAATTTTTCTTTGATTCTTTCAAATTCTTCGTCGGGTAAACCGTACTTGAGAATTTTATAAATTCTATCTTCCTGATTTTCGTCAGCAAAATTTGTTGTTGGTTCTTCTGGCGATGCAACAGGTTTTTCGTTCACAGATTCGTTTACAGATTTTACTATCTCTCCAAACACCTGAACGAAAGCCTTATTGATAATGTCTTCGCAGTCGAGATGATACAAATTATAATTACCGTGATTTCTGTCCACCGATTTATAACAATCAAAAACTGCGTTAGAAAAATCTGCAAAGGCAAGTTCATAAAACTCGGTTAGTTTATCGTACCTGTTGGGCACACCTTTGGTTAGCAATTTTTTATCTTTAATAATTGCTACAAAACGGTCGGTAGCCGTACAAAGATATCGGCGGTGTATGAAAAATGATGCGGGAGGCAAAGTTTTGCTTTTTTCTATATGTCGGCGGATGATTTTTACAAGAGTCGCTTTATATTCGCCTTTGGGAATTTTTGTTAGGAAACTCAAAGCGGCTTTGCTTTTAAAGATGAGTCGGCATCTTAAAGGTTCCACCTGGTTTGTGTACGAAAATTTATTTGGAATCCGAGCAATCTTATTTCGGCTTTCGGCAATAACAATTTGGTTCACAGTTTTGTTTATTGTTCGGGATGGCAATGATTTCATCCAACAGATAACATCGATTTCTGTTATAGGGTCAAGTTTAATAAATAAAATTCTTTCTTCCATTATCTTTTGTTCCTTTCTTGTTTTATGGTGTTTTGCATTTCAAAAAATGCATTCAACCCCTCTTTTTCTACAAGCCTACTTTTTTCGCTACTGGCGTCCAGAGAATCTCTTTTTTCGTTCACACGGTTGATCACTTGGTCAAATATCGCCTTAACATCTGTGGACGAAAAATATTTCTTGAATTCAGTTTCCAAATTCTTTCTAATGCATTTTTTAACCTCCGTTTTTATATAGGAGGTGAGGTTGCCTTTTTGGCATCCGAACTTCTCGCAAAACTTTTGAACCAGTTCTTCGGGCAGAGAAATTTTGGTATGCACATCTTCGATGACCGGTTCGATTTTAAAATTCATAAAGATTTCAGCAACCTCATCTTTTAGAGACTCGGTCATTATAATCACAACCAATTTGCTAAAGATGCCTTGGGGCAGAGATTTTTTGAACGCGATTATTTCGGGTTCATCGGGTGTTAGTACAACATGATATTTCTTTTTCATCGTTGTAGCATCCTTTCTTTTTTTAATTTTTTTGCGCTAAAGGTATCTATTTGCCGACTCAAATAAATTTCTAAAGCACATACAACTTACATAACCTAATTTTCTCATTTCAAGAAAACATTAATTTTTGCAAATTTTAAGAATTTTTGATAGAAATTTCTTGATTTTAAGGCGAAAAAGTTAAAAATTCTTTATTTTTTCTTGCAGATTAATGCCTTAATAAGAAATTTTATTTATAAAATTTCTATAGTGAATGTTAAAAAGTTCAAATGTTCAGTTCAAGAAAATATTAACGGTCTGCACCCGTTTGGGCACAGACCGTTGTTTTATGGGAATGTATTTTTGGTTGATTGTCTCTTTTTATGATGATGATTTACGTTTTGCAATGATAAGATGATACTCATTTGTAAATGACAGTCATAGATTATTTTAGATTAATAGAAGATTAATTTTAGGGAAAACTGTCGTTTTCTAACGAGTGTCGAACTTACATTTTGAGAGAATAAATGACTTTCATTTCGGGCGATTCGATTTACGATGATTTACATTTAGAGATTATAAAAGATGACTGTCCCTTTGGAATGCTCAGATTGCTCTCCCTCTTGTCAACCTCAAAACGAAAATAATTTCTTTGTCATCTATAACAGAAAGTATGATGCTCTTAAAACTAAAATGATAGAATACTTTAAAAAAAGAGAGCATCATTTTTGCTCTCTCAAAATGTTTAAAACACAAAAACGAGAGGCGCAAAAAACTCTCAAACCCTAATCATCACAAACTGTTAATCATCTCTATAGTTTTTATACTTATGGTCATAGAAAAATGAAAATTAATGATTTTAAATGATTTAATAAGGAAAAAACTATTTTTGTTAGAAAAACAGCGTTACCATACGCGATATGCATGGTTTATGATTCGAAATCATACATTACCCTATAAGGGAGAGGATATTTTCCAAAAATGGATTTGACGATTATTAGGCCCTTTTAAATTTAAGCCTGCCAAAATTTTGAAATTTTAATGGTACCATCTGAATTGTATATTCAACACATATTAACAGGGGACATTGATTTGTTATATCCGATTGTGCTTATTGGTGTCACACTAATGTTGCATTAG
>JAZRHJ010000281.1:0-1861 GCA_045644695.1 Alphaproteobacteria bacterium
AATGACAATTTTGAGAAGCGGTGTAGTGTTTTTACAAGAATATATTAAGTCGGTAAAAGATAAAAATATATTTATTTTACTTAATGCCCCATTTGCCGATTTTGCAAAATATATTAAAGGTACGCAAGATGCCTTAAAGAAAAAAGTGAAAAAAATTGTGGTAATGGGTAATGCATCGGAACAAAAAAGTGAAGACGGTAAAATACTACCCAACCAAGAATGTTTTAATTTTAAAATAGGAAAACCGGCAGCAGAAATTTTATTTGACTATGTGCAAGAAAAAGATGTTAAAACCATTTTGGTTTCGTCACATTTGCCGGATAAATTAAATATGGGCTATGAGTTTTTGGATAAAGCAAAATTAAGTAAAAATCCTGTTGCTCAAGCCCTTGTTGATGCTTGTGAAAAACATCCGGCAAAATCTATGCAATATGATATGATTTCGACATTGGCGTTGGCGGAAGGGTTGTTTAAAAAATCGGGCGGAAGCATTGAAAAACCTGAAGAATGTGATAAACAATTCTTTTTTGCCGACATTGTAGAGCCGGAACTTATGAAAGAAAAAATTAAAGAAATTTTTGCATCAAAATTTGAACCTAAAAAAATTACGTTGGCACAATTAACTCGTAAAAAGGAAGATGTAAATGTCGTTTCTTGATATGTCTGTATTTGTTCATGCGTTTTTGGCTTCTTTAATTGCCGGAATATTTACCGGTGTTGGAGGTTTTTGTATTTTTTTAAAAAAAAAATATTTTAAAATAAACATTAATGCGATGCTTAATATTGCTGCTGGTGTTATGCTCTCAGCAGCAATATTTTCGCTTTTAGTTCCATCAATGACTGAAATTATGAGTGCTAATATTAATCATTATAAGGGCGCTTTTCATTATTGCGGAGCCGTTTTTTTCGGGGTTTTATTAGTTTGGATCTTAAATGATTTATTACCGCATGAGCATAATCATATAGGGCATCACGGACCGTTTTTTAATTTGAAAAAAGCGTGGCTTTTTATCATTGCTATATCGCTTCATAAATTGCCGGAAGGTCTTGCGGTTGGCGTGGCTTATGGTGCGCATGATTTATTAAATCCGTTAAGTTTGGTTTTGGGAATTGCTATTCATAATATACCTGAAGGATTGATTATGGCAATTGCTTTATACGGGGCCGGAAAATCGAAAATGAAAGCAGCATTAACCGCTTTATTAATGGGAATGTTGCAACCGATAGGTGCTTTAATAGGGGTTGTATTGACAGGTTTTGATGTATACATTATTCCTTCGGCAATGGCAATGGCCGGTGGGACATTAATGTTTGTTGTGATAAACGAAATTTTGCCCGAAACATATGGCGTTAAAAAAACTGATAGATCTGCCGCGGCGGTGTTTGGTGGGTTTATCTTTATGACATTTATATTTATGGTTTTGCATTAAGGATATGCTATGGCAGATATAAAACACGGACTTGAAGTTTTACAAAATAATGTAAAAGTTGCTCCTTCAAAAGCCGGAGTTTATCGTATGATTAGTAAAGATAAGGAAGTTTTATATGTTGGTAAAGCAAAAAATATTAAAAACAGAATTGTAGCCTATACGCATTTTGATAAATTGCCGGTAAGATTAAAACGTATGGTCGCCGAAATTGATACAATGGAATTTATAGTTGTTGAAAATGAGGCTAAGGCGCTTTTATTGGAAAACGAATTAATTAAACAACTTTCACCACGCTTCAATATTTTGCTTAAAGATGATAAAACATTTCCTTTGCTGATGATTGATTTGAGAGATAAATATCCCGCTTTAAGAAAATACAGAGGCAAAAAAAATGATAAATGCAAATATTTTGGTCCATATGCAAATGTAAC
>JAZRHJ010000282.1:0-4673 GCA_045644695.1 Alphaproteobacteria bacterium
GGAGGCAAAATGCCTCCTTTTTTTAATTAAAATTTAAGTAGTGTCATATTAAATATAATATGATTATATTCAATAAAAGGAAAAAACAGTGACCGAATTTGCTTATCAATATTATAAAAATTCCGATAGTCCGGATAAGTGGCTGTTTTTTTTGCATGGCTATAATAATACACAAGAAGAAATGTTGCACATATATAAAGGGTTGCTTGAGAAAACTAAAAACTTGGCAATAGTTGCGCCGATTGGCAAACAAATATCTTCTACAGATGAAAGCCGACATAGTTGGTGGAAAATATCTGGCTTTGATAGTGAAGGAAAGCGCTTTAAAATTGAAACTCCGGTTGAAGAAATTGCCGATATTTATAATACAGTGGGGAATATTTTACTTTTAACGGCAAATCAGGTAAATAATTTTATAGATGCAATACAAAAAAAATATAATTTTAATGATAATCGGACATATATCGGCGGTTTTTCGCAAGGTGCTATGCTTGGTATATGGACATCTTTAATTAGAAAGAATAATGTTAAGGGGTGTTTTTCTTGTTCAGGGTTGGTTGCTGCCAATGAGTATTTAAATGATAAAATACAATCTAATCCTAAAGTATATTTATTACACGGGAAGCAAGATAAGCAAGTTTTGTATAAATGTCTTGATTATAGTATGAAAACATTAAAAGAGATGAAAATTGAAGCAACCTCAATTAGTTATGAAAATTTATCTCATGCGGTAAATGATGAAGAAATAGAATTTATGTCATCAAAACTTAAATAAATATGTTACTAAAAAATAAAAGCAATTGAGAAATTAAACCACTCTTGTTATCTTAATAAAAAAAGGAGGGGATTATGACGAAAGTTGCTGTTTGGTGTAGACATCAAAATGATAATATTATAGGGATTGGTGCTAACATTCCATGGCATATATCATCAGATTTCAAGCGGTTCAAGCGCATAACTGAAGGGCAAAATTTGATTGCCGGTGAAAAAACCTATGAAAGTTTTCCTAATAAGACACTTCCAAACAGAAAAATTTATGTTTTAACATTTAATGAAAATTACGAAGTTTCAGATAATAAAAATCATTTTGTTGTTACAGATATTAATAAATTTAAAGAATTTGAACAAGATTTATATATTTCGGGCGGTGCTACCGTTTACAAACTTTTCATGACTAAAAATGAAAAGTTAATGCCGGATATTGTGGTTGATAGTATGTATAAAGGAGAAATTAATCAGAATCTGGCGGGGCAAAAAATTGATATAACGGAATGTATTGATGTTTTGCAAAAAAAATATTTAAAAATTTCACCTGATTATGAACTTGATAATATCATAACAACCGTATGGATTAAAAAGGGCGAGTTTGTTGAACAGTCGGTTTTAAAAAGAATAATTTATGCAATAGAAAATAACGGAGAATAAAAATGAAACAATATCTTGATTTATTACAAGACATTTTAGATAACGGCGTGGATAAATTAGATAGAACAGGGGTGGGGACACGTTCAGTGTTCGGACGCCAAATGCGTTTTGATTTAAGCAATGGCTTTCCTTTGGTTACAACAAAAAAAGTGCACTTAAAAAGCATTATACATGAATTGTTATGGTTTATAAAAGGCGATACAAATATTAAATATTTACAAGATAACGAGGTTAGAATTTGGAATGAATGGGCTGATGAAAACGGCGATTTAGGTCCTGTATATGGTTCTCAATGGCGAAATTGGAACGATGAGGGGGTTGATCAACTTGCTGATGTAATTGAAAGATTAAAACAAAATCCTAATGACAGAAGAATGATTGTATCGGCATGGAATGTTAGCAAAATTTCCAAAATGAAATTACCTCCATGTCACATGATGTTTCAGTTTTATGTAGCAAACGGCAAACTTTCTTGTATGCTATATCAACGTTCTTGTGATATGTTTTTAGGAGTGCCTTTTAATATTGCTTCTTATGCTCTGTTAACCATGATGATAGCGCAAGTTTGCAATCTGGAAGTTGGTGAATTTGTTCATATATTGGGAGATACTCACATTTATCACAACCATTTTGACCAGGTAAAAGAGCAACTTACTCATACTCCGTTAAAATTGCCTGTTATGAAAATTAATCCGGATGTAAAAGACATTAATGACTTTAAGTATGAAGATTTTGAACTTGTAGGATATGAAAGTTATGGAACAATTAAAGGAAAGGTAGCAGTATAAACATAACAGAGAATAATTTTATATTGACAAAATGTAAAAATGTGTTAAATTAATAACACTTCACTAATTATAAATGTTTATTATGGATAAAAAGAAAATGCAAACTTTGGAAGATATTGTTCTTACCAAAGAAGAAGCTCTGGAATGGATAGAGCACTTAAAGAGAATGAGCAACGTAAAAACACCAATATCGTTGGTGTATCAGTTGCCCGATGGAGACCTTAAGGCAGTCCCTTATTTGGATAAAACCGCAAAAGACAGTATTGTCGGTATTTTATTAAACGGTACGGTTTGGGGTCTTACGCAGATTGCGAATGTTCAATATTATGATGCCCAAAAGGTACTCAAAGAACATTATAAGTTGCCATCGGTTTATGAGTTGGAAGAAGTTAATCAGCGATTGGCTTCTATCAACGAAACTATGAAAATCTTACGAGACAACGGTGTTGTTGCCGAGAATTTCTTGGATCATGGCTCATACTGGACCAATCAGTATGCTGTCATAAAAAATGAAACAAGCGTAAGAATCTACTCTTTGGGTAGCAAGAGAGAATATATTGTTGACCCATCTCGTGGCAAACTTGCGCATGTAAGAATGTGTTATCCCTTCTACAAGAAGTAGATAACAGACTAATAAGTAGTTAAAAAAACAGAAACCACCTTGTTT
Organism: Alphaproteobacteria bacterium; assembly: GCA_045644695.1. GTDB lineage: Bacteria > Pseudomonadota > Alphaproteobacteria > RF32 > CAG-239 > JAFTYO01. The sequence continues at coordinate 2,881 of JAZRHJ010000282.1, forward strand.
ACAAGGTGGTTTCTGTTTTTGATAGTGTTAAGTTAAATTAAACGCCCCAACACTTTTCTCTCTGGGAGAAATCGGGCATCTTGGCCGGTACATAAATGCTGCTGGCAGTTAAACTTATCCAGCATAACTGATTCTCGTTGTTATATCCCAACGAGCACGGGCCGATTAACTTACGAGCATCGCTGTACTGTAGTGCCTCATCACTTTCGCGTGATAAATCTGCGGGAACCCTGATGCCGCCATCTGCCTTACTTAGCCAGAAGACGCCATCAACCTCCTCACTGAGGTAACAATCATAACCTAGTTCGTTCCTCACGGAATGATAAGGCTGCGCAACTGTTCTTGGTGTGATAGCCGGTAAGCAGAAGCCCAATGCTAACTCGTGTGATACCCACACATAGTCGATACGCTCCTCTACCCAAGCACCATCCTGGCCAAATTCTCCAACAGATACTCTCTTTAGAGAAGGACGACCCAAGAACTCCTTAGCCCAACTAAGCGGAAACGGACCAGTCATAGGATCGTTACTTGACAATACTCGATGTCCATTGATTAGATTTCTTGAAAATTTTTTCATAAATCAAAATTTTAAGGTTAATAATTGAGATAAATATAACAATCAGACTTCAGAATAACGCAAAACTAGATATTTGTCAATATTTTTTTTAATTTAAAATGTGTTTTTTGTTGCAATAAATAATACACCAGAAACCATGCTATTATTTTCTTGCCTTAAATCAATATGATATTCATGTGTAAGGGTATATCCTGAAGCCACTAAAATTTGTCTTATATATTCCGGATTGTGTTTTATACGCCCGTTATAAGTTAAAATAGTATTTTTTATATCTTTTTTAGCCGTTTCAATATTAAAAATTATGGTTTTAGCATTTATTTTAGTGAAAAGTTTTTCAATGTCGGAAATATATTCAAACACATCAAAAGCAACCATAAAATCAAATATAATATTGTTTTCTGTTAAAAAGGTGTAGGCATCTTTATTAAAAAGTTTGGTATATATATTTTTCTTTTCGGCTAAATTTAACATATTTTGTGATATATCAACACCAATGAGTTGTTTAATGTTATCTTTTTTAACACAATTTGCAAAAATACCGGTTCCGCATCCTAAATCTAATACGTTACCATAAAAATCGATATTTAATTCTGAAACCTTTTTAACAACCGAATATTTTATATTTTCCATTGTTTCGTCATAAGTTAAAGCAAATTTATCAAACAACTCTTTAACATATAAAATATCTATGTTATTATCGTTATTAAAAGAGGCTAAAGTGTGTTTTGCAAAAACATTGTTATTGTCCAAATCAACCCATTTTTTAGCAATATTAAGGGCTTTTTCCGGCTCGTTTTTATAAAACAGAATGAGTGTTTCGGCAATATTTACCGAAAATTCTGTATTTGTTTTATCTTTTGTAAACGCGTTCATCATCAAATCGAGTGAACGCTCATAATCTCCCATATCTTTTAATATTAAGGCTAAATTATTACTTAATTCAGGTAAATCGGGGTTTATAATTACCGCTTTACGATATTCTTCCAATGCTTCAAGTGCTCTGTTTTGCTTGTATAGCAAATTTGCATAATTTGCATGAGCAGATAAGTTATTCGGGTCTAAATCGAGAACTTTTAGATAATATTCTTCACTTTCTTCGATATCTGCCAAATTAAGCCAAGCCTCAATACATTTAGAATTAAATTTAACCGCTTTATAAAAACATTTAACGGCGTCGTTAATTTCATTAAGTTTCATATTCGTTTTTGCTTTTAAT
>JAZRHJ010000283.1:0-1799 GCA_045644695.1 Alphaproteobacteria bacterium
AGTTTTGCTAGTTCTAAACTCAAAGCCACCGATTCGGCTTGTTTCTTTTTAAGTTCCATCTCTTTGACATGAACTTGCGCTTCTACACTTTCAAGTTTTTTTCTTGAAACCTGTGCGGAACACACACTGATATTTGATGAAAATAAAATCATCAGCATAATAACAATGTATGTTCCGCAATATTTCATTTTATTTTTCCAATAAAGAGTTTCCACTCATTTCTTGAGGTTTTTCAATCCCCAATAAATCGAGCAATGTTGGAGCAATGTCGGCTAAGCGGCCATCTTTCAAACCTTTAACCCCCAAAGCATTGTAAATAACCGCTTGAACTTTACCTACCGTATGAGCAGTATATGGTTCGCCGGTTATTTCATCAACCATTTTTTCGGCATTTCCATGGTCGGCCGTTACTAACAATGTTCCGCCGGCTTTTTTAATTGCTTCAATAACTCGACCCAAGTTTTCATCAACTGCTGCAACCGCTTTTAATGCGGCACTCATAATTCCTGTATGGCCAACCATATCACCATTGGCAAAATTGCATATAATAACATCAAACCGATTATTATCTATCGCATCCACCAAGGCATCTGTAACTTCATAAACACTCATTTCAGGTTTTAAATCATAAGTAGCAACTTTCGGACTGGCAATTAAAATACGGCTCTCACCTTCAAATTCTTTTTCTTCACCGCCGTTAAAGAAAAACGTAACGTGTGCATATTTTTCTGTTTCGGCTATACGAAGTTGAGTAAGACCATTTTGAGAAATTACCTGACCGAAAATATTGCTTAAACTTTCAGGAGCAAACAACGTTTTCATAAAACGATTATGGTCAACCGAATATTCGCTCATACCGACTGACATCACAAAATTAACGTTTTTTTTGCGTTCAAAACCCGTAAATTCCTTGTCGGATAATGCATACAAAATTTCGCGTGCTCTATCGGCTCTAAAGTTTGCCATTAAAACGGCATCTCCATCATTTGCCCCCACATAGTCACCAACAACGCAAGGTAAAACAAACTCATCAGTAACCTCGTTTTGATAAGATTTTTTAATTGCCTCATCAGAATTTTCAAAACGATTACCGGTTGCTGAAACTATATTATTATATGCTAATTCAACTCTATCCCAGCGTTTATCTCTGTCCATTGCATAAAAGCGTCCGGAAATGGTTGCAACTTTTACAAGTGGCATATCTTTAATTGCCGTTTCAAATTCTTTCAAAAATCCTTGTGCGGAAGAAGGTGGAGTATCACGCCCGTCTAAAAATGCATGAACGGCAACTTTTATATTGTTGTCATTTAATATTTTAGCCAACGCAACTATATGATTTTGATGAGAATGTACACCACCTGGTGACATTAAGCCCATTAAATGACACACACCGTTTGTTTGCTTTAACGAATTTATCAAATTTGTTAAAACCTCATTTTGCTCCAGTGTTTTATTTTCAATTGCATAATCAATACGTGGTAAATCTTGCATAACGACACGACCGGCACCCAAATTCATGTGTCCAACTTCAGAATTGCCCATTTGTCCTTTAGGAAGACCCACATCAAAACCCGATGTTTCAATTAATGAATGCGGACAAGTTTCAAGTAACTTGTGCCAATTTGGCGTGTGTCCGTTTTCAATAGCATTGTCAGGCGTAATTTCTTCTCGATAACCCCAGCCATCAAGAATCAAGAGCATAACAGGTTTTTGCATTTTTATCCTTTCTAAAATTTTCTCTAATTAATTTCCACCCCATTATATATAATAAATCTTATTTTAAAAGCACTATTTTTCTT
>JAZRHJ010000284.1:0-1341 GCA_045644695.1 Alphaproteobacteria bacterium
GGTGATTTGGGCATGTTAAGCCAAAATGATGTTGTAATTGCTATATCTAATGGTGGAGAGTCAAAAGAATTATCAGATATATTGTTATATTGTAAGCGTAATGGCATTCCTTTAATTGCCATTACCAAAAATCCAGAGAGTTCACTAGGTAAAGTTTCTGATATTATATTAAGATTACCGAACAGTAAAGAAGCCTGTCCGTTAGGTTTGGCACCAACATCATCAACAACAGCCACTCTTGTATTAGGTGATATTCTTTCAATTGGGTTGATGGAGAGAAAAGGTTTTTCTGTGAACGATTACAGGCAACGTCATCCCGGTGGAAAGTTAGGTGCAATTTTATGTAAAGTTACTGACTTGATGCATGGCGGAGAGGAAATGCCCATTGTTAATGATACAACAATTATGCAAGATGCTCTAATTGAGATGAGTACAAAAATGCTCGGTTGTGTCGGTATAGTCAATGCTAAAGGTGAATTAATAGGTATTATCACAGATGGAGACTTACGTAGAAAAATGTCACCAAGTTTAATATCTGAAAATGTAACTAAAGTTATGACTGTAAATCCCAAAACCATATCAGCAAATGTATTAGCGGTAGAAGCAGTGCACACAATGCAAAATACAGGTAAGGGAATTACAAATTTGTTTGTAATTGAAGATAAAAAACCGATTGGTGTTATACATATTCACGATTGTTTACGTGCCGGAGTTATATAATTGGTTGATGTAAGCAAAATTGATAAATTTTTTAATGGGGAAAGACCATTTTATGAGGTTAATAACAAAACCTTAAATACCAGAGGTAAAGTTTTACGTTTGGCAAAACTTTTGATGCCGGCAATTGCTGCGGCTATTGTCGGTTTTATAATGGTTTTTCCCTCGTTAAAAGATGATAACATTGTTGCAAAAACAGATATTACAATACCTAAAAAAGGAGAACTTGATAAACTTCATGTTGAAAAAACAGTTTTTTCAATTATTAATGATGAAAACCAAGTTAGCATTATAAAAGCCGATAGTTTAGATGAAACTCAAAGTGGTTCGAAAATAATTAAAATCAACAATCTTAATGGTAAGTTGCCTGCCGGAAAAAATGGTGATGCAATAAATTTAGAAGCCAAAACCGGTTATTATAATCAAAATAAATCGCACATAAAAGTTTTAGATAATGTAAAAGCGATATATTCCGAAGGAACAACCCTGCTAACCCAAAGCGCCGAGTATGATTTTAACAGTTCATTCGGATATGGAAATGACGATATTCATGCATACGGAAACTGGGGAAAGTTGTGGGCGCAAAGTTTTAAATATTATCAAAAAGATGAAATTTTATTACTT
>JAZRHJ010000285.1:0-2587 GCA_045644695.1 Alphaproteobacteria bacterium
CAAGTTTTAAGACAAAAGGCACAGTTTCGGCTGTGCCTTTTAAACTATGAAAGGAAAAATATAATGGAATTTATTATATCATTTGTGCTTGGTTTTATATCGGCACATTTCATTCGCAAGTTTGTGAGGTGGCTTTTTAAATGAGCGAAATTCTTGATTTCACTTCGGGGTCGCTTAACCCGATTAACATTATAAAGACCATTAAACATAATATATTATTTGCTCGTAACAATCCTGATTATTTTTATCCCGCAGGCATTTGGGTTTTTTGTGGTGCTCAAGGCTCCGGAAAAACTTTAAGCGCAGTTCAATGCCTTAAAAAAATTTGCAAACGTTATCCTAAAGCAAAAGTATGTTCGAATATCGAAATTAAAGGGATTGACAATGAAATTATTCCCTTTACTGATTATGAGCAGTTAAAGTCACTTGATAACGGTATAGAGGGCATTATTTTCTTTCTTGATGAATTGCATGTTTTATGGAATAGTCTTGAAAGTAAAGAAATACCCATTTCCGAAATGGCTTGTTTTTGCCAGATGCGAAAAAACCGACGGGTTATTATAGGCACATCACAAGTTTACAGCCGTATAGCAAAACCTATTCGCGAGCAGTTGCAATATGTTATAGACTGTAAAAACTTTTTTGGTTTGTTGCAGTTTAACAAAATTACCGACCCAAGCGATAGTATTGAACAAGACGGTAATATTGTATCAAAAGTTGTAGGCTTAAAATTATGGTTTCATAATCCTGACCTTTATAACTCTTATGACACTTTGTTCAAAATTGAAAAAGCAGAACGCGTAAAAAAGAAAGGGAAAAAACATGACTGAATTTGCTATTCAAACTTTTAAAGATATTATTTCTATGGCACTTCCTATTGCTATCGTCTTTGAAATTGGTAATTTAATCGTTGGTACGTTTATGCGCGCCGCGTTTGGGGGTCGCTTATGGTTAGGAAAATAAGCGCAATACTAATCGCGCTAATAGTCCTGATCGGTTGCACTGCAACCACAGGACTATGCGCTAATTATAACGCGTATACAAACGGCTCTATATCAAGTACTTATATAACATACTTTAAAGACATTGTTTCGGGTCAATCTATTAATTCTGATTATGTTGCTTTTCGTTCAAGTCAATATGAATATATACTTGCTGTCGGTAATATTGATTATGACGGAACTTTCAATGGTAACGGAGCAATAAAGATATATACATTTGATACAGAAAGTAGTAACTATAATCAAAATTTACGTTATACAATAACGTCTGATAGTAATTTCTCTTTAAGTAGGGGTGAAACTGTTGTATATAGTAACCTCGGTGACTATCCCCAATTGATAGAAAGGGGGTCACATTATGAAGTTATTACGGCGGTGCTTGTTGGTGTTTGTATGCTCTCTTGCGTTATCGGTCGTATTTTCTACTATCGCAAGCGCTGACAAAACACAACTTGAAAACTTAAAAATTGATATTTCTCATTCTTCTCGTAAAGACAATGTAGAGTATACAAACCCAACTTTTTTGCAGTCTGATGTTGTAATCTATCCCAATAACGGAACAGTTGAAAAATCTTCTGTTGGATTTTCAATGCCCGAGGGTTACTCTTATACATTAAGCGAGGTCTGGAGAATATCAAATAAAGACGGTAATTTGTTATTTTCGGGTGGTCGTAATGTTAAATTTCGCCTTGAAAATGGTTACTATAATTTAGGTTATACTCTCGAAACTCCCACCGGTTCTATTATATCATCTACGTACGTTCAACCAAAATATAATAAAGTATTAATAGGTTATTATGATGGAACATACGAGTATTTTGATTGGTCAACTAATAACAAGGTAGGTAGACCAACAACATTATATCTTGACTTTACTCCTGATAAAGATGTAATTTCTATTGAATTTCGTTTTGCTGCGGTTGTTGATTGTACTGACACGACAAAATATTATAGGTTTTGGGCGCATACAGGTGAACAAACTTCTGATGATAGTTTTAGGATAATTGTTGATACTGAAAGCGTCGAGGCTGGTCTTTTGTCGGGTATTATTGGTTGGATTAAAAATATCTATGATACTATTGTTAATCTGCCGAGTAAGATTTGGGAGTTTATTTCCGAGGGTTTAAAGAGTTTGTTTGTTCCAAGTGAAGAATATCTTACACAGTTTAAAGCTGATATGGATAGTATGTTATCTGTAAAACTTGGTGCAGTATATCAAGTCGTTCACCTTTTGACCGAAAGTTGGGATAAGATACAAGCAAACGATAATTCAAATACTATTGACTTCCCAGAGGTAAGTATTTCTTTGCCTGGTGATACTATATTTTCTTTTGGCGGTTATGATGTTCCAATAGTTCCCGATGGTTTTGATTTTCTTGCTAATGCTGTTAAACTTATAACGGGTATATTATTCACTACAAGTTTTGTTAATGGTCTTCGTAAACGTTACGATGAAATAATGGGGGGTTAATATGTTAATTGAATTGTTGCTATCAGTCATTAAAACTATATTTGATAAGTTGTTAATATTCAATGTTCCGCAACTTCCCGAACAAGTACAGACTTATATTGATACTTTCTTTAAT
>JAZRHJ010000286.1:0-1209 GCA_045644695.1 Alphaproteobacteria bacterium
TACCGGCATCTTTTGTTGCCTGTCGTTGAGAATCGTTAAAATATGCAGGAACGGTAATAACCGCTTTTTCTACTTTTTCTCCCAAATAACTTTCTGCATATTCTTTAATTTTTTGCAAAACAATAGCCGAAACTTGTGATGGAGCATATTTTTCGCCTTTAACTTCAACCCAGGCATCTCCATTGTCACCTTGAACAATTTTAAATGGTGCTGTTGCTTTATCTTTTTGCACTTCTGCAGAATCGAACCTACGGCCGATTAAGCGTTTAATTGCAAATAATGTATTTTCAGGATTGGTAACTGCCTGACGTTTTGCCGCCGCTCCTACTAAACGTTCTGCATCTGTAAATGCAACCATAGAAGGAGTTGTACGTGCACCTTCAGAGTTTTCTAAAACTTTTGCTTCTTTACCATCCATAACAGCAAAGCAAGAGTTGGTTGTACCTAAGTCAATACCGATAACTTTATTACTCATTATAAAAATCCTTATTTTTTAATATTTAAACAGTTTCTAAATGCTTATATAGGTAGCACTTTTTATTTAAGCAAGAGGTAAAATATTTTTTTTATAAAAATTATTAAAAAAAAACTCCAAATCATTATTGATAAGGAGTTTTTTTTATTAATTATAAGTCATATTTTTCTTATTGACATATGGGAAAATAATAAAAATATACACTTAATAAGAACAATGCCGCAACCGGTACAAAAACTTTTTCAAACGGAAAATGTGCATGTCCGCCGTTTTTTCTTTTCATCCATTGATAAAAATCTGATGATAATACCAGTGTGATGGCTCCTGATATTGTGCTAAATAAAAACGGATCTAAATAAAAAATTCCTATAACTTCGGCATGATATGTTAATTTTGATAAGTACATAAAACCAATCATAGCAACCGAAACTATCAATATTATCAAATCGCGTCCCTTAAAATGCCAATTTTTTTTATCAAACCATTTAATTGTCCAATAGCCTAACAAAACTAAAAATGCTCCGGCCCAAACACCAACTACGCTATCATCAACACCTAACTTACGAGCAATTTCCAATGATGCGCCAACCGCAATTGTACATACGGCACATGCCGGATTTGCCATTGCAGATTTTACAAACATTAAACCAAACAGAGTAACTAAACTAAATAACATTATTGTTTTCCTTATATATTTAAAAATCTGCCTTTATTATTTATTCAAGGAAATAACT
>JAZRHJ010000287.1:0-1054 GCA_045644695.1 Alphaproteobacteria bacterium
GGAACGTTTTTAAGTCGGCTTGCATACCTGCGCCGCCTGAAGTATCTGAACCAGCAATTGTTAATGTTTTTTTCAGTACCATATATACCCACTCCTGCAAATTAATTTTTTTAAGTATACCGTGTAACTGACTATATAAAAATGGTCAGAAATATATAAAATGATAAGGTCAGTTTGCTATTTAATGCAGTAGCATAGCTCACAATGTGAAATTTATTTTATAGTGCCCAAATAAGTGTTCGATTAACTTTCTAAATCGACTGGAAAAGAACATGTCCAAAATCCATTTAGAAATGTCCAATATTAAATGGCCAAACGTCCAATAAAAGGGGCAAATAATTCAAAATAACAATCAAAACGTCCGAAAAAATAGAATGCCCCATTAACTGTCCAAAATCGATTAGGAAATGTCTAATATTAAATGGCCAAACGTCCAATAAAAGGGGCAAAACAATCCAAAATCACGATCAAAACGTCCGAAAAAATAAAGTGCCCCATAAACTGTCCAAAATCCATTAGGAAATGTCCAATATTATATGGCCACCAATAAAAGGGGCAAAACAATCCAAAATAACAATTAAAACGTCTGAAAAAATAAGGTGCCCATAAACTGTCCAAAATCGATTAGGAAATGTCCAATATTAAATGGCCAAACGTCCAATAAAAGGGGCAAATAATTCAAAATAACAATCAAAACGTCCGAAAAAATAGAATGCCCCATTAACTGTCCAAAATCCATTTAGAAATGTCTTATATTAAATGGCCAAACGTCCAATAAAAGGGGCAAAACAATCCAAAATAACAATTAAAATGTCTGAAAAATAAGGTGCCCATAAACTGTCCAAAATCCAAGTGAACCCTATTTAAAGCTCCCACCTGTCAAAAACCGACCATCCTAACAACCAAAAAAATTTAAAGTACGCAAACCATCTATTAAAACAATAAAACTACTCCCAAAATAGTTTTAAGTTCCATTATACTTACGGTAGAGGTGAAAACGATGTTCAACATACCAACAGACTGGACACATATATTAAAAGATGAAATGTCACAA
>JAZRHJ010000288.1:0-3349 GCA_045644695.1 Alphaproteobacteria bacterium
TAAGATATACTTTCTAAGAAGTGTTTAGCGTTTTGTTAATCTCCTGATTTTAATGAATCGGGAGATTTTTTTATGCATTTTAATTTTTTGTCACATTAGAAAAGAAAAATATTGACATACATTGCTTTTAAAATTAAAAATAAGATAATATTAATAAATAGTTAATGGTGAAAAATGATTTTTCGGTATTATCTATCCTATATCAAATTATTTTTTTAGGTTATAACTTAAAATTGAAAGGCAAACGATGAAAAAATTAATTTTAGCAATGTTTTTAACAGTAGGCTTATCGGCTTGTGTTAATCATACAGGAGAATGTGGCAGAAAACCTCAACCTAAACCACGTCCGGTAGTGGCTCAACCGGTAGTTGCTCCGCAACCGGTTATGCAAACCGCTGCAACACCTTGTTGCCAAGGTTCTTCTTATACGGTTTCTGAGCCGGTAGAGGTTATTTATAAGAATGTAACATATAAAACCGTGTATGAACCAAAAACTTTTTCAACAACTACTTTTGTTAAAAAGCCATATAATTGTGCTGAGGTTGGAAAATGTAAACAAAATTCTGCTCCACAGCAATAAAAAACAAAATGCTTTTAAGCCTCCTTCGGGAGGTTTTTTTTATTTAAATACTTGACAAAAGTTGTAAAAATATATTATATTGAGGACATAAAAAAATTATTATCAATCTAATATAAATTTTAATATTATGTACACATTATTTTTAATTTTGGCAATTACGTTAGGGGTTTTGGCGTTTGCCGGTAGTCTTATCTACAGTATTGTGCAAGTTTTTGCGTGGAGTAAGGCGGGAGAAATTTCTAAAAACGGTGTTTGGCTTGCCCCTATCATGGTGCTGGTTATTTTGGTTACATGGCACCTTTTAGCCATACTAATTGTACCTAGAGGTCCGTTTTGGGGGTATATCGTGTATACATTGATTAGCCTTATTCCGTTTTTCTTGCCATCTAAATGTTATCGTTTTTCGGTATATTATAGCATAAAGTGGCTTGGGTGGTTTAATCGTTGGCGAACATTTTTGCTGCTTATAGTTACTTGTATATGTGCTTACTTTACAGGTTATAGTATAAGATGGCAAGAGCAATACATATTGGAACACGCAAAAGAGTATGTGATAGGCAATATGACAAGTGAGGCTTACTTAGAGGATGATGTTAATTATATTACCGTAACCGGTGGTGATGGGGTTATATATCAGGTAAGCGGTAAAACTCAAAAAGAGGGTATAAGGCTTAGTCTTATACCGCTTACGGGAAGTGACAATATGCACATTTTTATTTCCGGATGCGAAGTTAGTCGTGAAATCTATGAGATTGGAGATACCGTACGTATATTTAACTCCCAAATTGTTAAATAACGTTAATTCATCTAGTTGCTTATGGAAACATAGGCAACTTTTTTTGTGTTTTTTGTATAAAAAACGTGCAAAAAAACTTTTTTATGCTATATTTGTTAGCACATACATATTATTAATTAATAAATAAATTATTATTATGACAACGATTACTTTTATCGCCGCTATGGTGGTTTTAGCACTCATTTTTGCCGTTGCTGTTTGGAAGGCAAAAAAAGAGGAGAAAGAGAAGGAAGAGAAACTTGCAAAGAGTTTAGAGTTTCTTGCAAACGAGCTGAAGTTCTCTAATGGAGAGAAGATGGGAGATGACGAGTTGCTAAAACTTGATTATTACTCCTTTTTAGCGAAGGGCTATTCAGACCTTGCTCGAGTGGTTGATTATGCAGAATGTAAAATGGCCAAGGCGCAGAAGTGCAACGATAAAAAGTTGTACGAGCAATGGTCAGAATTGCATTGGCTGGCAACATCAGCATACCGTGGTTACCCCCTTGAGTAGTTTTTGTGCCCCCTATAATTTGGGGGCATAGTTAATTTTATAATTAAAAAATTAGTATGAATGAAAGTAAATTAAGAAATGCGATTGCACGAGGTGTTTTGTCGTGTTGGAAGGTATTAAAACTAATTGGGGCCGTATTTGTTATGCTCTTGTTAGTTTTTCTGTCGGCGATGCTAATCGTATATCCGGCAGGACTACTAGAAGAAATACTAGACCCAGGAGCGGGTATAGTTTATCTTTTGGATATCGTTTTGGTGGCATTAATATTGTCAGCAGTTGTTAACAAGAAAGATATTGGCACCCGAATCGGTAAAATGCTAGGGATAGGGCTTTTATATATATTTGCTTTAGCCTTCTTTAATGTATTTTGTTGGGGACTTGGATGTAGTGCGCTGGCATTGTTTGATGTTACATTAGGTATAGGTTGGTCAACAATAATAGGCTTGGGAGTTTTTATAATTTTTATCCTGTTATTGCTGATAACTATTTATATAAGAGATTGCGGATGGCACAAGTTTTTTGAAAATGTGTTAAAAATGCTGGGATTTCTCATTATTCCCGTAATTATATTTTTTGTAATATACTCTTTATTTTAATGAAACTCTCTCATACTTAGTATGAGAGAGTTTTTAGTTTTATAAGTTGCTTTAAAATAAAAAAAACCTCGTATACCACGAGGTTTTATCGCTTTTATACTTTTTATTAGTTTGCTGCTTTTTTCTTTGCAATAGATTTTTTAATTTTTTTTGCTTCGTCAGTTAATTTGCAATTTGAAGTGGTTTCAAGATAAGAATCTAAACCGCCATTATGTTCAATAGAACGCAATGTTTTAGTGCAAACTTTCAATTTGAAAACTTTACCTAAAGTTTCGCTTAACAAAGAAACAACATGCAAATTCGGTAAGAAACGACGGCGAGTGTGGTTATTAGCGTGGCTAACGTTGTTACCACTCATAACGCCGGTACCGGAAATATCACATTTTTTAGCCATTTTATGTATCCTTTAATTAAATAAAAAACAATCTTGTTGCTTGTTAATACATATATTTAAAGCGTAAGTCAAGTAAAATTATAAAAAATATGAAAAAAATACTGGTAAAAAACATAAATTAAGTGTATTAATTGCTCAATTGATATGTATCCGTAGCTCAATCGGATAGAGTGTTGGCTTCCGACGCCAAAGGTTGTGGGTTCAATTCCCGCCGGATACGCCAATTATAAAAAAAATCCGCCATTATCAATGACGGATTTTTAATTTTGAGCGGGAATTGAACCTAAAGGTTCTTTCTTGCTCATAAGCTCATTTTATAAAAAATTATTGAGCAACAGTCGGGGCTTGCATTCTTTGTTGACAGTTACCGCTGTTACAGGTATATGGTTTTTTTACAAAAGTTGTTGTTGTGAAAGTTTTTGGTTCATATACAGTGTTATATGTTGTGTTTTTATAAACAACTTCTACAGGTTCTGACACTGTATAAGAT
>JAZRHJ010000289.1:0-1100 GCA_045644695.1 Alphaproteobacteria bacterium
GCAAAACCGAGGCTGAAATTAAAGAGTTGGCAAATGCTTTAAACATTAACTCGTTTGCAAGTATTGAGTTTACAAACCTTGCAATATCAACCTTATTACCATATTCAAGCAATGCCGATTTGTATAAAATACTTCTCCAAATGTGCGGAAACGATTTGACGGGCAAGACCGAAACTGAAATTGAAGCATTGGCAAATGCTTTGAACATTAACTCGTTTGCAAGTATTGAGTTTACAAACCTTGCAATAAGCACATTCTTGCCATATAAAGACAGCGCAAACGGAGTTGACAACTCTGAACTTTATAAAATACTCTTACAAGCATGCGGAAACGATTTAACGGGTAAGACCGAAACTGAAATTGAAGCATTGGCAAACACCTTAACGGTAAATTCTTTTGCATCTTTGAGTTTTGAAAATTTGGCTATAAGCACATTCTTGCCATATAAAGATAGTGCAAACGGGGTGGATAACTCTGAACTTTATAAAATACTCTTACAAGCATGCGGAAACGATTTAACGGGTAAGACCGAAATTGAAATCGAAACGTTGGCAAAGGCTTTAACCATAACTTCTTTCAACTGATTGAGTTTTGATAATCTTGCATTATCAACCTTGTTGCCATATGAAAGCAATGCTGAACTTTACAAAATACTTTTGCAAGCGTGCGGTTACGATTTGACGGATAAAAACCAAACGGAAATTAAAAACCTTGCAAATGGTTTGACGGTAAATTCTTTCAACACACTTGACTTTGACAATATCTCTATTGACACGTTTGGTTTAGATATAGATACAGCAAAGATTTTGTTGGATGCTGTTAACGGCAAGATTAGAGAAGACAACAAAAACTTAGAACCAAATGAAACTCCAAAACAAGAACTTGCAAGTGTAAGCGAATTAACGGTTGGGCACTTAACAATGCTTGACCCTGACTATATAACACTTTCTTCAATATTGCCATATAGCGCAAACAAGGATATGTATAAGATTCTCCTTCAAGCGTGTGGTAATGATTTGACAGGCTTGACAGACCTTCAAGTTGAAAACCTTGCAAATGGTTTAAGCGTTAATGCTTTTTCAAACATTGATTTTAACAAC
>JAZRHJ010000290.1:0-4614 GCA_045644695.1 Alphaproteobacteria bacterium
ACAGTTTATAAACTGTTTATACTAATTTCACACACAAAAAAACCTGCTTCTGGCAGGTTTTTTCTCTTTATTTTTTATTTTCTATAATATTTAACGCATCTTCTAAAGTAATTTCTTTGTCTTTTAATTCTTTAGGAAGCGCATAATTAGTTTTACCGCACTTTATATACGGGCCATAACGTCCGCTACTTAAATATATATCATTTCCAGACTTATCCTTACCTAAAACCTTTGCTTGCGGTTTTTCAACGGCGCTTTGTAAAATTTCAAGTGCTCTTTCATAAGTCACGTTAAATACGGTGTCTGAACCAGTTAACGAACGGGATTTATTTCCTTGTTTTATGTAAGGGCCGAATTTGCCGATATTTACTTCTATGCCATCACCTAAATCGAACGGCAAACTTATCAACCTTACCGCCTGTTCAAAATTTACCTCTTCCGGATTTATGTTTTTTGGCAGTGCCGTACGTTTAGGTTTTTCAGTTGTAGCGGTTGCGTCTTCACCCCATTGAACATAAAAACCATACGGACCTTTTTTCAAGTATATATTAAGTGTTTTATACTCACCTAAAAGTTTATCTTCGGGTTTTTCAAGCTTTGCTTTTTCCACTTCTTGATTTTCTTCATCTTTTATATCTGTTAAAGGCTTTGTATATTTACATTCCGGATAATTTGAGCAACCTAAAAATGCACCATATTTTCCGAGTTTTACACTTATTTTTCCTTTTGCACATTCAGGACATATTCTGGGGTCTGTTCCGTCCTCTTTTTCAGGAAACAGATGATATGCCAACACTTCATCTATTTTTTCTATAACATCTTTTACTTGTAAAGGTTGAACAGCATCTACATTTTTTATAAATTTAGCCCAAAAACCTGTTAACAGTTTTTTCCACTCCATTTCTCCGGCAGAAACATTATCTAAAAACTCTTCCAACTGTGCGGTAAAATCATATTCTACATATTTTCTGAAATAATTTTCCAAGAATACGGTTACGATACGCCCCCTATCTTCCGGAATAAAGCGCAATTTTTCAACTTTCACATATTTTCTTTCTTGCAATACGGCAATGATGGTTGCATATGTCGACGGACGACCAATGCCCAATTCTTCAAGTTTTTTCACTAAACTTGCTTCAGTAAAACGCGGAGGCGGAGTTGTAAAATGTTGTTCAGGTATAATCTCGCCTTTTTCAACGCCATCATTTACTTTAACATTTGGCAAAATACGATTATCATCATCTTCATCGCTATCGTCTTTACTTTCTTGATAAAGTTTCAAGAAACCGTCAAATTCAATAACTTGCCCGTTTGCCCTTAACACAATTTGCGCATCTTTTGATGAACTGTCAATTGTCACCCTATCCATAATTGCCGGATTCATTTGACACGCAACTGTTCTTTTCCAAATAAGTTCATATAATTTGTGCGCATCAGCATCAAGTTTTATTTCCATCTTTTTAGGCGTATTCATAACATCTGATGGTCTGATTGCCTCGTGCGCTTCTTGAGCATTTTTAGATTTTGTTTTATATTCTTTAGGAATTTTTGGTAAATATTGCTCACCAAAATATTTTAAAATTGCTTCACGACAAGCATTTATAGCATCTTTTGACAAGTTTACGGCATCGGTACGCATATATGTGATTAAACCATCTTCATATAATTTTTGCGCAATCTGCATAGTCTTTTTTGCCGAAAAACGAAGTTTTCTGGCGGCTTCTTGTTGTAATGTCGAGGTTGTAAACGGTGGTGCAGGATAACGATTTGTTTTCTTGCGTTCAACATTTGATATAAAAAACTCTTGCGCTTCAATTTTGGTTTTTGCATCAAGTGCTTTTTCTTCACTGTTTAGATCAAACTTTTCAAGTTTTTTTCCATCAAGTGTTATGAGGTGCGACGGAATTAATGCTTTATTTGAGGTAAGCAAATCAACATCTATGGTCCAATATTCTTCTGCCTTAAACTTTTCTATCTCTGTTTCACGTTCACATATCAATCTTAATGCAACCGATTGCACACGACCGGCCGATTTTGAGCCCGGTAGTTTTCGCCACAATACCGGAGATAAAGTAAAGCCAACCAAATAGTCAAGTGCGCGTCTTGCCATGTAGGCCGAAACCAAATTATCATCTATGCTTCTCGGATTTTTAATTGCTTCCGTTACTGCCGTTTTAGTAATTTCATGAAAGACAACACGTTCTATTTTTTTATCTTTAATTTTTTTACGTGCAGTTAATTCTTCCAGTATATGCCAAGCAATTGCCTCTCCTTCTCTATCAGGGTCGGATGCTAAAACAATTGTATCACAATCTTTTACGGCAGATATAATATCATTTAATCGTTTTTTTCCGCCGGAACTTAATTCCCACGACATATTAAAACCATTATCAGGATCGACAGAACCATCTTTACTCGGCAAATCACGAATATGGCCAAAACTTGCCAACACTTTGTAATCGCTACCTAAATATTTATTGATTGTTTTGGCTTTTGCCGGAGACTCTACAATAACTAATTTCATTTGTCTTTCCTGTTTTAATGTTTCAATATTAAAATATTTGTATTTTTTCTTTCAACAATATCGTCAAATTCAAGTTCGGTTATTTGCGCCATAACTTTATATGCATCACCGCCGGCAAGTCGTATTAAATCGTCAATTTCTATACCTTCTGGCGGAATTAAGCCTATTAAATCGTGCAAATTCGTATCTTTTATTTTTACGGGTATATTGTCGCTTTTTTTTGCTTTGTCAAGGGTATTTGCAAATATTTTTGGCTTTTGTGCCGCAAATTTTTTAATTTTGATATTTTGTGTATAGCGCAATACAGATAAAATATCTTCTGCACTTTCGGTCAAATTAGCACCATCTTTAATTAAAGCATTAGTTCCCGATGATTTTCCGTTAATTGGCGATGAAGGAACCGCAAAAATATCTTTGCCTTGTTCTAATCCTATCTTTGCTGTAATTAATGAACCTGAATTAACATTTGCTTCAACAACCAAAACTGCAGAAGCAAATGCCGAAACCAATCTGTTACGACGGGGAAAATTTGATGTTTGCGGTTTTGTTCCAAGCAAATATTCGGAAACTAATGCTCCTTGTTCACATATCTGGTTATATAATTCTTTATTTTCATCCGGATATACAATATCAACTCCGGTACCCAACACTGCAATTGTCGGCCCTTTTTTATCTTTTGCATACATTGCGCCCTTATGCGCGGCGCTATCAATACCTCGTGCCATTCCGGAAACAACCAAAACATCACTGTTTGTTAAATCATACGCAATTTTAGATGCAATTTTTCGTCCTGATATACCGGCATTTCTTGCCCCGACGATTGCCACTCCAACGGGATAATTTAAAATATCCGTTCTTCCCTTAACATACAACAAAGGGGGAGCATCATTTAATGATTTTAAATTTTCCGGATACGTGTCGTCGTTTATACTTATAATGCTTACATCTTTTTTATAAGCCTTTTCAATTTCTTGTTTTGCATCATATTCGCTAAAAATTTTATCTTTATCAATTTGTGCAAGTGCGCTTTCTATCGTTTTATATTTTTCAAGCATTTTGTAAAAAGTAACCGGTCCGACACCGTCAGAATTTATCAACCTAATCCAATTTACAAGCTCTTGATATTCCACCGCTTATTTCTTTTTAAATGAAATTTTACTTTCCTGACCTTTTATCAAACGCGCAATATTTGCATGATGTTTTGCTATTACCAATATAACAATTGCCGAGTAAAAAATTGTATTTACCGGAGATAACATAAAAAATGAAACAAAGGGTATTGATGCTGCCGCCGTTAATGCCGATAATGAAGAATATCTGAAAGTAAAGGCCATAAAAAGCCATACGCCAAACGCAATTAAAGCAATTTGCCAATTAGTCATCAACAACAAACCAAAAGCAGATGAAACGCCTTTTCCGCCCTTAAACTTCAGCCATACGGGAAACATATGCCCTATAACGCCAAAAGAACCGGCAATTAAGCCTCCCATAATATTTGTTGTGGTGCCAAAATTAAATAAATAGTAATCTTTAACAAACACAACCCGCATAGCGATATAAGCGGCAATACCTGCCTTAAACGCATCTAGCAAAACCGTTAATAATGCCAACCATTTATTGCCTGTTCTTAAAACATTGGTTGCACCTATATTACCCGAACCTATTTTTCTTATATCTCCATATCCGGCCAAACGAGTTAATACAAGCCCAAATGGAATTGAACCAAGCAGATACCCGCCTAAAGCGCATAATGCAAAAACTGTATATATACACATGATATATTCTCCAAAAAAATCAGGATGTGTTTGTTTGCTACTATAACCGATTATTTTTATATTGCAACATCTTTTACCAAACCGTTAACGGCTTTATGGCGAACTCACTTGTATCGTGAGTTCAAATCTCACACCGCCCTAATAGCAAAACCCGCATAAATGCGGGTTTTTTATAATGGCGGATAGAGTGAGATTACTTCGTGCTCGGCGCTCACCGGCTTTGCCGACCGGCGTCCTCTCGTCCGCCTTTCGCTTGATGTGCGAACTCACTTACTCGTGAGTTCAAATCTCATACCGCCCTAACAGCAAAACCCA
>JAZRHJ010000291.1:0-2514 GCA_045644695.1 Alphaproteobacteria bacterium
CTTTGGCCTCCGACTTGATTAAATCGGGTAAAAGACCCGAAAAAGAAACCCAAATGTATTATCTGGCAAAAATCGAACGTTTAGCGACGGCTCAATTTAGATATAAATCAAAATCGGTAGATAATCTATTCTTGATTGAAAAATACCTATTTTTAGATGGTCGGGTAATGATTTGGAAATCCGATATTTTCGGGTGGGTGATAACAAGATGTGTAGAAACCGCATTTGACATAAACGGGTTGGCAATAAGATGGAAACCCGTACTTATGCAACCTAAAAACTATACTCCGATTCCAACCCCAGACATGGGAATCGATGACGATTGTATTGTGATTTATGACATTTCCAATAGGATGGTACGTTCGAATTTTGCAACTATATGGATTGATGAAATTGCGGATATTGAAGAAACCATAAAATCGCAAGTTTTCTTACAAAAAACGCCAATGATAGCGATTTGCGATAATCCGAAAGACGTTAACCAGATTAAGAAAACTATCGTGGATATTGCGAACAACGTTAAGGTTCTATTCTTGGGCAAAGACCTTAGAAGTGAAATCAAATCTTTATCGATGGACGCGCCTTTCAACATCACCGAACTACAAGCACTTCTAAAAACAAAAGAATCCGAAATGTTGGAATTTCTGGGCATCGATTCCCAATCTACTTTTCAGAAGAAAGAACGTTTGATAACATCGGAGCAAGAATCCAATAGTCAGATTCTAACCTATTTGCTTAATGACAGATACGAATCAAGAAAAAACGCACTTGAAAAACTAAAACTCAAAGGATGCGTTATAGAAATCGAAAAAGTATCCGTAAATGATCCCAATACGCCGATTGATGAAAAAGGGAGTGATGAAATTGATTCCGAGAATTAAAGATTTCAAACCGATTATAGGCGATGATCTCCCTAACTTCTCAATGCGTTTAAGGGATGTGCCTAATGGTTTCCACATCACCGATATAGAAATCAATCAAACAACCCACCCCAGAACATACGAGATTAAAGATAGATTGCTTGGATTGACAGAACAGTATTATAGGAATTTTGAAGTCAACGGTATCACATTACAAGATTTCAAAGAGAACATACAATTATCTTACGATATAAACTCGGATGTTTTTGAGAAGATTCTGTCATATTATCCGACTTTGGATATTTTGGTAGGTAATAACGTTTATGAGAATGTGATAACTGAAACCGATAAAAAGGGATCGAAAGATTCCAATGATATTTCAAATGAGAAATCTAGTAATATAGGTAATGTTGAATCCAGTAAGAATAAGTCTAAATCTGATTCAAAAGTAAATAATATCGTTGAACTTAACGATTCCAAGAATGAGAATATAACATCATCCGTTAATCTGTCCACGGAGAATAAAGTATCTGATGCCACAATCAACGAAAACGGAGATAATAACGAAAATTCCGATATTGTCAATGTGGAAAATGAAAACAATAAGGGAATTAGAAACAACATCAAAAATGAAAGTAATTTACAATCAGAAAATGAGAATACCAGAAATTCGGAAACCAACGAATTATCACGTAACCTATCAAGGGATGATGAAATAAACAAGAATTCAACGGATAATAAAAACCATGAACAATCCGATATTGCGGTTTCCTTGGATTCAGATAATCTAAATCCACATAACAAGACTATAATAAATGATAATGACACCCAAACGGATTATACGACTGACAGTTATAATGAATATGAATTTTCCGATGGTGAAACGATAAATACAAATGATAGGAATCGTTCGCTATCTTCCGATGTTAACGGGTCTGAAAATGAGAATATCGAAAATGAGATAGCAAGAACCAAAACGGAACAAAATAACAAAAATTCGGAATTTACCAAAAAATCGATCTCAAACGGAACGGATACGATAACTTATGATGAAAACGGGAATATCATAGATTCCAACGATTTGATAGAAAATAGGAAGAAAACAGAAAATGAAAACATAAACGGATTCGAAATGGAATCTACGCTTAATAAGGATTCTTCCGAAAGACAGACAGATAGTATTAGCACTGGAATGGAAAACACTACCGAAAAACAAACACATTCTGAAAATAGAACGAAATACACCGATAGGGTAGGAAACGAACAAATGATAGATATTTTTGATAATTTCATTAAGAAATATCCGAATATCATTAAAATCTTTATTTCCTACTTTAAAGATGATTTCGTGATTTATGAATCTGGATACTTCTAAGGTGATGTTATGAGCGTTACAACTTCCGAACTCAAAGAGATAATGGAAACTATAACCGATGTTTCCATTAAAGCGTCTATCAATGACGCTATAAGCGATGTGAAATCGTTTACCGATTCGACACCCGATTATAGCGGAGCCGTGAATCTTGATAATGTGAGCATTGCAAAAAGCACACCTAAAAACGGAATTATTACTTTTAATGTAAATTCCGTTTATGGTATAACTATAACCATTTCGTACCGTGGTTGAACGCATTAAGGGGATCATCCCCTTATT
>JAZRHJ010000292.1:0-2277 GCA_045644695.1 Alphaproteobacteria bacterium
CTTGAGAGCAAATTTGACAGATAGAAAAATAGTTAAAAAAAGACTTGAAAATGAAGGATTATTTTTTTCATATTCACCTTTTTCACCATATGGATTACGTTCTGATGAAAGGGTAAATTTAAATAATTGTATGACATATCAAGAAGGGTTGGTAGATGTGCAAGATGAGTCTTGCCAAATTGCTTCATTATTATGCAATGTTAGTCCCGATGAAAAAGTTATAGATTATTGTGCCGGTGCCGGTGGGAAAAGTTTGGCAATTGCAGCAATTAATCAAAATGAAGGAACAATTTTTGCTCATGATGTAAATTTTAACAGAATGGATGTTATTAAAGAGAGGGCTTCACGGCTTGGTATCAGAAATATTAAAATTGTTAAATCGCTTGATAGTGACGGATATGATAAATTTATTGTTGACGCACCTTGTTCAGGAAGTGGTACGTTTAGGCGTTCGCCCGATGCAAAATTCAGGTTAACACCGAAAACTTTAGAAAAATTAACTGTGACACAACTTGAAATTTTAGATACGGCATATAAAAATACCAGAAAAGGCGGATACATAATATATATGACTTGCTCCGTATTAAAAGAGGAAAATGAGGATATAATTAATAAATTTAAGCAAAAATATTCTGATATAAGTTGTGTAAATCATCAAAAATTATGGGAAAATAAATTAGAAATTTTGTATCCGTTTAATAATATAGATTTTATTAAATTAAGTCCGTTAATGACAAATACTGACGGCTTTTTCTTTTGCATGATGAAAAAGAACAACCTCTGAAAAATCAGAGGTTGTTTTCTTAAAGACCGGCTATTTATATTTAGCGAGGTCCGTTGTTTAATCATTGTTTACCAAAATTGAGGCAAGGGTCGCTGCAAATTCGGTAACTTGCTCAGCCGAAATGTCGCCATCAAGAACGATGCTGGCTTCGGACAAATCCATAAGATCGTCCCAAACGGGCATTGTGTTCTTGTAATATTCTTCCAATCGGGTTACAATAACCGCATCATCTTTTCTGATTAGCGATTTTCCTCCACACTTGGGGCAACAACCGTCATCGGCGGTGTGAGTTGCTTTGCAGTCTTGGCATACTCGGCGTTTTGCCACACGACTTCTGATGAGTTCGTCGGGGGTGTCAATCATTAGAGATACAATTTCATGTCCGTATGTATCTCTTGCAGCCTCAATGTCAAGAACTTGTGCCTTGGTACGAGGATAACCGTCGATAATCTTGAGTTCGTTGTCTTTTTTCAACGCTTGCTGTACCAACTCCGAAACAATGTGGTCGGAAACCAGTTTGCCAGAGTTGACAATCGACTCAAGTTCTTTGCCTAGTGGAGTTTGCTTTTTGATTTCTGCCCTGAGCAAATCTCCGGTTGAAATGTAGAGATAGTTGTCTACACCAAGTTTTTGAAGTTGCTCAGACAATTTACCCATAAAAAAACCTTTGCCACTACCTGGAGCACCAAAGATAACAAGTAGTTGTTTCATAAAAATAATAATTTAAGAGTTTTATAATTGATTTAGTAATATTTAGTTATCTGCATATTAACTAAATATAAAATCTTTTGTCAAGTATAAAAATAACCTCCTTAAATTATTAAAGGAGGTTATTTTAACAGTTATTATTATAAAGAACCCTCCGTAAAAAGTTTGAAATATTTATGAACAGACCCACCTTCTACATTCCACCCAAAATCTTTTTTAATGGCATTTTGCGTCATGATTTTTAATTCATCATTAGTTAAATAAAAGCAATTTAGGGCTTTTAATAATGTGTCGGCATAAGCATTGACATTGTTTTTTAGTTTTTGAGCAATTAAATTTGATCCGTATACTTTTATACCTTTGGTAAAAAATACTTCTGTTCTGAACCCGTCAACACCATGATTGATTGTATCAACCAAGCCACCCGTTGATGTTGCAATAGGCAATGCCCCTTTAGCCATGGCCTCCATTTGTGTTAAGCCACATGGTTCAAAACGAGACGGCATTAAATAAAAATCGGAAGCAAGTTGAACGGCATAGGCAAATTCATCACGATAACCTCTAAACACAAAAACACGTTTTGCCGCTTTTTTATCAATTTTTTTAATTTCCTTTTTTAGTTCTTGCAATTTTTGATATAATTCTAAATCTCCTGCTCCGCCCATAACAAAAATTGGCGATTCAAAGCCTTTGTCAATATTTTCTTGTATAGCTTTAAGAATTGCCTTAGCGGCAATATCATAGCCTTTTTGTTCAACCAAACGGCTGGTGGCACATATAAACGG
>JAZRHJ010000293.1:0-2641 GCA_045644695.1 Alphaproteobacteria bacterium
CTTTTTTGATCATATCCCTTTTTTTTCTTTTGTGTTTCTTCTTGTTTTTCCGGCTTTTTGCCTTTACCAAATGGCCACATGGTTATTCTCGTTTTTTGTATTAATATTTAATACAGTGTACAATTATTTGTTATTATTGTCAATTACTAATAATACAAAGAACAAAAGTAAATCATTGTTTTGAAATCTTAGACATTAGGTATGAATATATTATATTCTTCCGGCCATTTGTTTTAAAATGTTAATTCGCTTATTAATCGGGGGGTGAGATGAAAACAAGCCGTTTAATTTGTATCCGGTCAAATGTGGATTGGCAATACATGCTTTTGCCATAATTGGCCGGTCTTCCAGTATTTCTACCTGACTGTCTTTTGATATTTTTTCTAAGGCTGATGCCAATGCTAGCGGATTTCTAATGAGTAATGCGCCGGTAGCATCTGCTGCATATTCACGTTTTCTTGAAATTGCCATATGTGTGATTGGTGCAATTACAAAATTAAAAATTATCAGTGCAATGAATATGAAAAAAGCAATTATTATAACTCTTGCATCGGATTTGCCGTTTCTTCTTCGGTGTCTTGAAGTTTTTAAAAAAGCACTTCTGATTACTTCGGCCATTAATCCGAATATGCTTAATCCGGTTATTATCAGCATATTAAGACGTATATCACGATTGGTAATATGCGCTATTTCATGAGCAATTACCGCTTCCAATTCAAGTAAAGACAGTTTTTCTATAATGCCGCTTGTTAAAGCAATTGCTGCATTTTGCGGAGTTGTACCGGTTGCAAATGCATTTAATGATTCATCTTCTATCAGATATAGTTTTGGAGTGGGAATGCCGGCTGTTATGGCGACATTTTCTACCAGATTATATAATTTAGGATTGTCTTTAAAAGATATTTTGGAAGCATTTGCAAAACTTAACATTATATCTTGGCCGAAATTATATGATATAATCATCCATACAGATGATAAAACGATTATCGGAATAACAAAAACGCTTAAATGTCCGCAACTGCTGAAAATTAAAGTTGTATATCGGTTGATATATGGTTTTATATCAGGAAATATGTCGGTAATAATATAAACTCCGATTTCGGTAAATTGCGTGTCGTGTATTATATGCAAAGCAAGAGCGAGAAAAATTACCAAAGTAATTATCAACAATATAGGAAATAACAAAACAAGTAAAACTGTTTTGAAATTATTAGAGGCAATTTGATCGTATAGGGTAATCGGTTTGCTCATTTGTTAAAACGAAATTTTAGGTGTTTGTTTGGCCAGATTTTTTTCTTGTTCATCAAGTTCAAAATATTGTTCCTTTTGAAAGTTAAAAACTTTTGCAACCAAGTTGCTCGGAAAAGTTTCTATTTTTGTATTAAGGCTTAAAACTGTTGAATTATAAAACCTGCGAGATGCCTGAATTTTGTTTTCGGTATCGGTTAGTTCTTGCTCAAGTTCAAGAAATGTTTGATTTGCTTTCAAATCAGGATAGTTTTCACTTAAAGCAAAAATACTCTTAAGTGTTCCGCTTAAATGGTTTTCTGCTTGAGATTTATCGGTGTTTACTCCTTGTACACCCATTGCCATGGTTCTGGCTTGTGTAACCTGTGCGAGAGTTTCTTTTTCGTGTTTGGCATATCCTTTGACGGTTTCTACCAAATTAGGAATTAAATCATAGCGTCTTTTAAGATGTGTTTCGATATCGGAAGCACCTTCTTTTACATATTGACGTGATTTCACCAAATTGTTGTATAGTATAACAAAATATACTACTATGAGAGCGCATATCAAAAGTGCCGTATTCATTTTTTTCTCCATACTTAAATAATAAAATCGGTAAAATTATAATTAAATATTTTAATGCTTGTCAATCTTTAATTTTTTCGCACAAAAATGTAATTATAAGTCAGAAAATTATTGCAAATGCTAAAAAAAAAGATATAATCGGCGCAAATTAACAATTTAGAAGGATTTGTATTGATGTTAACTGCAAAAAATAATCTTTTTCCAATTCGCAATAATATATTAGAGAAGGTGGCGGCAAGTTACCTTAAACATAATTTTGAAAATATTGATATGGTACCGGCAGAGGTTATCCCCGAAGGTTCAATGTGCTATCATGGAAACATTGAAAAAGACAGAAATATTGTTCGTCAAATTTGTATGGCTGTTATGGGATTTTGTCCGGATGATGAAAAAGATGAAAATAAAAAACTTTCCGATTATGCAAAAGAAGCATTGGAAAGAACTATTTTACCGCGTTCGAAACTTTCGGTGATTAATGATGCGTGTATGGCATGCCGAAAAGAGCGTTATATTGTCAGCAATATGTGTCGCGCTTGTATTGCTCGTCCTTGTCAGGTAAATTGTCCTAAAAATGCAATTTCGTTTGTTGATGGTAAAGCACACATTGATCAAGATTTATGTATCAAATGCGGACGTTGTCATGATGTATGTCCTTATTCGGCAATAATTAAAAATGTAATTCCTTGTGAAGACGCTTGTCCGGTTGGTGCAATTTCTAAAGATGAGTTAGGTAAAGAGCATATTGATCCGGAAAAATGTATTTCTTGCGGTAAATGTTTGAAATCTTGTCCGTTTGGCGCTATTGTCGAAAGGTCTCATTTAATTGATA
>JAZRHJ010000294.1:0-3436 GCA_045644695.1 Alphaproteobacteria bacterium
TGCAGGAATTTGCAACATATCTACATATTTTGCAACTTCGTTACATTGTGATACTTCATGAACATCTGTTACTATCGGCAATGTAGGATACAATTTTTTAATTTCTTCAAATGTACGCATACCTTCTTCCATGCCAACACCTCTAGCGCCGTTAATTGACGTGCGGTTTGCCTTATCAAACGAAGCCTTAAACACATAATTGATGCCGAGTTTTTCAGTAATTTCCACCATGTTGGAAGCAATCATAATCGCATGTTCTCTGCTTTCTATTTGGCATGGACCACAAACTAATGAAAGTGGCAATTTATTACCGATTTCAAAATTTCCTATCTTAATTTTCTTTTGTTCCATAATCTAAACTCCCATATTTTTTAATTTAATCTCAATTTTGACCATACAAACAAAACATTTCCATCATTTTCAACACCAGGAACATATGCTGCTTGTAAATCAAAACGTTTGTACCCTACTCCAAACATCGGAAGAGGCAATGGTACCGGAATATATGAATATTCGTGACGTTGAGTTAGACCAACGGTAAAACCGGCCCCAACTCTAAAATCTTGCGCATCATCTAAATACCAATTTTTCAAAAACGCATAGCCAAACATTGTTTCTACATAATCGTTAGAATCTATAAAAGCCATTGCATATAAGGCATGCCAGTCTCCGTCAGAATCATAACGAGAAACTCCCAAACCACCTCCCCACGGATTTTCATTATATTTATCGATATGTTCGTCATCATAAGTTAAACGGTTGTGCCATGCATATAACGGAACATATAAATCATAGGTATCAGATTTCCATGTTTGCTTAATGTTATACTTGAACTTTTCTGCCCAACCCATGTTTTCTGTTTCGCTTGCATTGGCTCTAATTGCAAAAAACGTAAGCAAAAAACACAAAGCATACAATATTTTTTTCATTTTTTAGTCCTTGTTTTATTAGCAATATGTTTTTTATAAATCACATCACGTTTTTTACAAACATATTTTTTCACCTATTCCACAATTTAAGATTTTATGCTTTTTAGTTTATTATCCGTTGCAACTTTATCAATTACCGCTTTTACAAATTTATCTATTGCTTTTCCATCCGAATAATCTGCCGGAGCAACCATGTGGGCTCTTCCGTCTCTGTTTAATGCCGAAGCCCTTTCTTTTTTACCGCTGTTATATACAGCCAATGTATGACCTCCTGCCTTATTTAACATTGCCATACACGGAATATCTGTACTACCGTCTCCTATGTAAATCATATTTTCAAACGGCATCGGACGGCACGATTTATCTACGTGTTTATTCACCCCTTCCGTATCTGTAACATCTAAGCATCCCTTATTTATTCTGAACATATATTGTGTTTTTGATGTATAGTTTAAGACTATTGCCGGCCACACTGCCGCACCATCTTCATCATACATAAACGATGAGGCAAAAATTTCGGTAAATTTATTTGCAATTTTTGACCCCTCAAGCATTTCTTTTAATCCCGACGAAATAATATAGTGCTCTATTTTAACACCTTGAGAACGAGCATATTTATTTATGCGATCAAACCAATGCTCTACGCCTTTATAAAGCTCAATATTTTTCCCGTATGCCATAAAATCGTCACGAGTAATGGATAAGTTGCGTTTTTTTGCTTCGTCAATTGTCACTTTCATATACGCTAATATATCATCGGCTTTTTTATTTTTTGCCAAAGTATTGGATTTGTCCCAAAATTCAGACGGAGTAACTCCAAGTTCTTTAATAAAGCCGTATTCTTGCATATTTCCTGGAGATAATGTACCGTCAAAATCATAGCAAATTGCCATCGGTATCAATTTTTTTGCCATATTATATTCCCTCCTTTTTAATTTTTCACTCCTCTACATTAGAGCAGTTTTTATGATAAATGCAATCCATTATTAAATTTATTTTACGATAAAACCACCACCTAAAACATTGTCATTATCATAAAACACTACCGATTGTCCTATTGCTATGGCTTTTTGCGGTTCTTTAAAATCTACTTGATAACGACCATTTTCAATGGGTTTGACAACTACCTTAAACGGTTCTTGCGCAGAGCGAACTTTTGCTTGTATCAAAACTTCATCTTCAATTGCCGGCACACTTACCCAATTTAGCCCATCAGCAATTAAACCATTGCAACCGGCCTCTTCTTCAAAACCCACCACAACCTCATTAGTTTCAGGTCGAATATCAATAACATATAACGGACGTTCAGCCGATAGTCCCATACCTTTTCTTTGACCTACGGTATAGTGCCATATACCTTGGTGCTGTCCCAATATTTTACCATCTGATGTTACAAAATTTCCGACTTTAGGATTTTGTTTTAATATATCATTGATATCACCCGAATAAAAATCTTGGCTATCTTTTTTGTTAGCAACTTCCAAACCGGCAATCTTGGCAAATTGTCGGACTTCTTCTTTTGTATAATTACCTAAGGGCATAAATACATCTTTTAACTGTTCTTGTGTCAATCTATATAAAAAATATGACTGATCACGTTTATTTTCTAAACCTCTACATAGTTGATAACGACCATTTTTTTTATTAAATCCGGTTCTTGCATAATGCCCTGTGGCAAATTTATCAAATTTAATTCCATGTGCCATTGCCGTTTTCGGAAGAGCATCAAATTTTATGCTTGTGTTACAAATTACACATGGATTAGGTGTTCTGCCAGATAAATATTCCGACTTAAAATTTGATAAAACAATTTTTTTATATTCTTGACTGCAGTCAAACACATAATATGGAATATCTAATGATTGAGCAATTTTGCGGGCAGAATTTATATCTTCTTCCTGATGTGCGCTAAAACAGCCTTTTGATTTCAAACTTTTCCCAAAATCTGTATCATCGGCCCAAACTTTCATTGTAGCGCCAATTACCTCATGACCGCTTTTTTTTAATAAGTATGCAACTGCCGCAGAATCTACTCCTCCGCTTAACCCCACTAATACTTTCATGCTTGCTCCTTTACAGTTGTAATATTTTTTCGGCCAAATCAACATTATCGGTAGATTTAAAACCGCTTTTTTCCATATTATCCCGATAGGATTGTTTATTTTTATAAACCATCTCTATCGTATTAAGCAATACGCCATCTTCCTTAATTTTATTATCGGCAATTATTTCACAATAGCCTTTATTTTTAAACGATTTGGCATTTAACATTTGTTCGCCTCGACTTGATGTTCCCGAAAGCGGAACTAAAATCATCGGTTTATTTAAACTTAACAATTCAAAAATAGAATTTGAACCCGCTCGCGATACAACGATATCAGAGGCTTCCATAAAGTCTTTTAGTTCATCAGAAACATATTCAAACTGTTTATAACCTTGTCTATCCATACCTTCTGCAACTTGCCCTTTACCGCATATATGTATAATTTGATATTTATCCAACAATT
>JAZRHJ010000295.1:0-5303 GCA_045644695.1 Alphaproteobacteria bacterium
AACAGACGATAATAAAAAATAAAGAGGCACAAATGAAAAAAATTTATAATTTCTTTTCTAAAATGAAAGGCTCATCGGGAGTGTGGTTTATAACCATATTGATGTGTACATATTTTTGTGTGTCTGCTGTGAAAGGAGACAGGGGGGTTATTCGATATATTAGCCTCAATGAAGAAGTTTCAAAAGCAAGAGAAGTTTCTGAAAAATATGCAAAAGAAAGAGCATATTGGGATGAAAAAGTAGAATTATTATCAACAAATTTAGATCTTGATTTATTAGATGAACAAGTAAGAACGGTCTTAAATATGGTTGGACCGAATGAATTTGTGATATTAGATGAAAAAAATCAATAATAAATAAAATGCTTTATTTTAAAGTTTTTTTTTGCTATAATGCAAAAAAATATGCACATATTTGTGCTAATATGTTGAAATTGCAGGATTTTGTATGATAAGGAAAGCACGCAAAATTAAGATGATAAAGCCTACACAGGTGCAATATAGTGAACCGAAACCTATATTTTCTAACAAGGAAATTATATTTCGGAGCGGTGGTCGTGCAAAAGTTTTTAACATATCATCAAAATTGCAAGTATTTGTTTTGTCGTTGCTAATAGGTATCGGTTTATGGAGCACATATTCATACTATATGTACAATATATCGGATAAAATTATTTTAAGTAAAGATAAAGAACTTGATAAAGCGCGTGATGCACTGGTCGATTTGATGACAGATTTTGTAGCTGTGCATCGAAATGTAAGTTCTATGTTTTCACAAGTCGATAAAGACCAAATTAAAGATGAAACAGATTTGAATCGCTACAAACAGCAAGCCTCGGTTGTAGAAGAAAAAATCAGACAGATAGCAGATAATGAAGAATGGCTTGAAAGCGAAGATTTAGAAAATCAGGTAACTTTGCGAGAAGCCTTAATACAAAGAGATAGAGCTCTATCCGAAAGAAATGAACTTGTTAATAAAATTATTGCATTAGAAGAAAATGTTTCACAACTTGAAAATTCGGAAATAGAAATTTTAAATCAGATGGAAAAAATATCTGTAAAAGAGATGGAAAAAATTAAAGAAGCATTATCTACGATAAATAAATCGATGAAAAAGCAAAATAAATACTTTAATCCGTTAGCAAATAATAAAAGAGATTCAACTGGCGGTAAGTTTGAAGCAGATATTCCAACCGTTAAAAATCAAGAATTGGGCAACAGAATGCAAGAAGTCTTTTCTATTATAAACGATGTAACATATTATAAAGAAGTTATGAAATCTGTTCCTGTGGGCAAACCGGTATGGAGTTATTGGTTAAGTTCGCCTTTCGGTAAACGTTCTGATCCGTTTAATAAGAAATCGGCTGCACACAAAGGGGTAGATTTAGCCAGCAATAGAGGAAACAAAATAAAAACAATGGCAAAAGGAAAAGTTGTTCGTTCAGATTATAATGGCGGATACGGAAAATTTATCGAAATAGACCATGGTAACGGTTTTAGAACAAAATATGCCCATTTAAACAAATCTTATGTTAAAAAAGGTCAATATGTAGAGCAGGGCGAAGCAATTGGCGAAGTTGGTTCAACAGGACGCTCTACCGGTCCGCATCTTCATTATGAGGTTTTGTTTAACGGTACACCGGTCGATCCGATGACATTTATTAAAGTACAATTATAAGGAATTATGAAAATGAAAAAATTTCGCAAAATGTTATACTTAAAAGTTGCTCGTATGGGAAGAGGTTCAAATACACCTGTTCCAAGCATTATAAGTTTCGGCACAAAAATTAAAGGCAATATTTTAGGTGGCGATGTAATACATATTGATGGTCGCCTAGAGGGAAATATAGTTTGTGAAGAACTCATAATTGGTGTTAAAGGACAAGTAGTAGGACAGGTTAAGGCTAAAAGTTTAAGTATCTATGGAACATTACAAGGAACTGCTGAGGCAGATAATATTTTTATTGCCGGTGGGGCTCGTTTAACCGGTGATGCAATGCATAAAACTATTGCTATTGAACCTGGAGCATATATTGAAGGAAGATGTATCCGAGTTCCTAATGTGGAAACAAGAGCGCCGTTAAAAGAGGCTGACACAGACAGTGCAATTAAAAAAATTGAAACAGTAACTCCTAAGACTGCAAATAATAAGTAGTTAGTGCAAATGGCAAAAAAAACAAAAAAATCTGACTTTATAAGTTCGGGGCAGGTAGCACATAATCGTCGCGCCAATTTTGACTATTTTATTGAAGACACTTTTATTGCCGGACTTGAGTTAACCGGCACAGAGGTTAAGTCATTGCGTTTAGGACATGCTAATATCAATGATGCATTCGGTATAGAAAAAAATGGTGAAATTTATATGTCAAATATGTTTATAGCCGAATATGTAAATAAGGGCTATGAAAGCCATGTCGAAAAAAGGTTAAGAAAACTTTTGCTTAAAAAACGAGAAATTATAAAAATTATTAATGAACTAAGTAGAAAAGGTGCTACTTTAGTTGCCATAAAATTGTTTTTTAATGAAAAAGGACTTGCTAAACTTGAGGTAGGTTTAGGGCGCGGTAAAAAGATATATGATAAACGAGAAACCATCAAAGAACGTGATTGGAAACGAGAAAAAGCCAGATTGTTGGCATAATATCGGCAGATTAATTTGTTTTATAATCTAAAATACCAAAATATTGTAACATGAGAAAGGTTGCTTTGTGTAGGAGTGCAAGCAATTTCCGATCGCGCAAGTGTAAACGGTAAAGGATAATCTTTATCGTTATGTTTTGCAAAATAGGCAGTAGCTGGATCGTCGGGAGCAGTTAAAGGTACGGGAGAATTTCCGGAATATTGAACACCCATAGCAACTAATCCGCTTGATTCGTTATCTCCCCAATTGGAAGACAGAATAGATTTGCAAATATTTTTATTAATGCCGTTTACCGAAATATAAAATATATTACCTATTTGCTCATTGATGGGCCTTCCTAAATCGGGGGATATAATTTCTTTAAAAGCAGTTCCTAAATATAATTCACCGCCATAAATATGGGTTAGTGAATCTGAATTTGCGGTTTTATACATATCATCGGGAGCAATATTAAGTTGCTTAATCAAACTTGGTGTTAGTCCCGAAAAATCGATTTCTTTGTGGAATACAGTGCGAACATTTGATACAATTTGTGAAATTTGCAGATTAAACTTATTGGCTTTATATTTATTCATAGCATTTGCATATCCGGAAATTGCACCGACACTTAATATGCCTACAATTGCCAATACGCCAAGCATTTCAACCATGCTTCTGCCGTTTTGATTTATCTTTCTAAGCATACAAATAGTTCACTCCTTTATTTAGTGTTGACTAATACATATAACATTAATTGTTAAAAAGCAAAATATTTATTTTACCAAAATAAAAACTTTTTCTTATTTGCTGTTTGTTTTTTTTCATAAGTTGCGGCAGTTGAAGTTAAATTTAGCGTATTTAGCATAATTTTTTTCCATATTTGCGCCGGTAAATTTCCGCCTGTAATTTTATCCATAGGTGAATTATCGTCATTTCCGAGCCATACAGCGCAAACATAGTCGGTGGTAAAACCTACAAACCAAGCATCGCGATAATCTTGCGATGTACCGGTTTTTCCTGCAACAAATGTTGGTAAAACCGCATTTTTTCCGGTACCATAGTTAACGACATTTTCAAGCATTTTTGTAATATTTTTTACTGTTTTATCTTCTAAAATCCGTAAAGGTTCACCAGGTATGCGTTGATAAAGTTGGATACCGTCTTTTGAATAAATTTCCGAAATAGCATAAGGCCAAACGGTAAATCCACCATTGGCAATGGTAAGATATGCGGTGGTAATGTCTAAAATTTTTACTTCATCAACACCTAATACAAGTGCCGGATTGTTTTTTAGCGGAGAAGTTATTCCCATTTTACGAGCAGTTTTAATTATATCTTTAAGATGCAAATTTTCGGATAGGTTTATGGTAGCCAAATTCAGTGACTTTGTTAAGGCCTCATTTAATGTAACTTCACCATAAATTTGTTTATCATAATTTTGAGGTTGCCACTGTTTAATTTTAACAGGTTTGTCATAAATTATATCATTGGGTGAAAATCCGTAATTAAGTGCTGTAATATAAACAAAAGGCTTAAAAACCGATCCCGATTGACGCAACGCTTGAGTTGCTCTGTTAAATTGACTTTTATTATAGTCTATTCCGCCGACAAGTGCTTTTATGGCACCATTATAATCTAAAACAACCACTGCACCGTCGGTAACATTTTTGTGCTTATTGGTTTTAATTGCGTCTTTTAAAATCCATTCGGCTTTTTGTTGTAAATCTTGGTCTAATGTCGTGCTGACATATATGTCTTGATTTAGTTTGGAGATATATGTATTTACTTCATTATAAACCATATCGGCAAAATGGCGAGCCCCTTCAACTTTATATTTGGTTGAATCGTGATAAGCTTCTTTAATGGCTTTATTTAGTTGGTCTTTGGTAATTGTTCCATACTTAAACATCAAATTTAAGACAATTTCGGCTCTTTCTTGCGCATTTTGTTTATTATATATCGGATTATAACGAGAAGGTGCTTTTAACATTCCGGCTAAAGTTGCAGCTTCTTTTAAACTTAAATCGGCCGATGTTTTTCCAAAATATTTGTTTGCGGCAGCCTCAATGCCATAAGTTCCGGTTCCTAAATAAACCCGATTAATATAGAGTGTTAAAATTTGTTCTTTAGAAAATTTATATTCTAGCCAAAATGCAATTAAAAGTTCTTGAACCTTTCGCTTAATGCTTTTTTCCGGTGTTAAAAACAGGTTTTTTGCTACTTGTTGTGTAATGGTGCTGGCGCCTTGAGCATATCGTTGTTTAATTATGTTTATAACAGATGCTCTGATAAAACCGATAATATCAAATCCGAAATGCGAATAAAATCTTCTGTCTTCGACATCAATAATAGATGCTGGAACATAATATGGTAAGTCTTTTAAGTAAACTATGTGTGCATAATTACTACCATAAGTAACAATTTCGTTGCCGTTCTCGGCAATTATGGTTGTCGATGGAGCACGAGTTCTTGAAACGGCTTGATTTATATCGGGCAAAGTAAAATAACAATATGCTATAAAACCCGATAAAGCGATAAAAACAACAGAAAAACTTACAAAAATAAACTTAAACCAAGAATAAGACATCTTTTTAGTTTTTTTCTTTTTAACCGATTTTTTTTGTTTTGTTTTTTTTGTACTTAATTTAGTTTTTACCATATTGAAAACCTTTCATTACAACACA